>USOG01000174.1 GCA_900556365.1 uncultured Collinsella sp. | reverse complement strand
ACTGGTGGTACGGCGACAACGTCTGGATGCAGACCCGTTGCCCGTGGAAGGAGTCCGCTGAGTGGCAGAAGCTCCACAGTCTCATGGACGAGGCTCTTGCCGCCGAGGGCGACGAGCAGCAGAAGAAGTGGAACGAGTGCTTCGACATCATTGCCGACAACGCCGTTCTGTACCCCGTTGTCCACGTCAAGACCGTCTCCGCTTCCTGGGACGATCCGTCCACTGCGCCCAACGGCGAGGCCCTCGATGGCTTCAAGGGCATCGGCACGACGAGCATGTCCTTCAGGGGCGTTGCGACCGTCAAGGCGTAAGACTCGCTTGAGTCTGTATGCAGGATGTCGGTCGTTGGGACCGTATCCTCATAGTTGAAACAAAGACCCGGGCGGCAACGATGTCGCTCGGGTCTTGTAATGAGTATCCGTACTCATATACCAGTTGGTCCTACCGACAAAAGAAAGGGGAGAGAACGTGAACAACTTGCTACGTTTGATTGGAAGGCGTCTCGTGGCGCTGCCGATCATGGCATTGGGCGTCACCGTCCTGGTGTTCTTCCTTATGTCGTTCTCCAAGACCGACCCCGCCTACACGGCGTTGGGTGACGGTGCCTCGCCCGAGGCGGTCGCCGAGTACCATGAGAAGTATGGTCTGGACGACCCCTGGCCCGTGCGCTACGTGCGCTATATGGGCGATTTGATCCATGGCGACATGGGCACCTATGGTGCTGCTCGCAACTCCGTTGCCAAGCGCATCTCCACGGCCCTGCCCGTTACGATGCAGCTGACCTTCATCGGTCTTGCCATCGGTGCGGTCGTTTCGTTTTTGCTCGGCGTCATCGCGGCACTGTATCGCGACAAATGGCCGGACCAAGTGATCCGCGTCTTTTCCATCGCCGGCTTGGCAACCCCGTCGTTCTGGCTTGCCGTTCTGTTGATCCTGCTGTTCTCTTCCTACCTTAAGGTGCTTCCGGCATCGGGTGCTCTGCCTCACTTCACCACGAATCCGGTTGGCTATCTGGGGCGTATGATCATGCCCGCTATCGCCTTGGCATTTCCGCTGACGGGCCAGATGACTCGTATCGTGCGTACCGCCATGGTCGAGGAGCTCGACAAGGACTATGTCCGTATGGCTCGTGGCGCCGGCGTTCCCGAGAAGGTCGTCGTCGGCATCAACGTTCTTCGCAATGCGCTGATCACCCCGGTCACCACCCTCGGTCTTAAGATCGGTTACCTCATGGGCGGCGCCGTCGTCATCGAGGTTATCTTCAACCTCCCCGGCATGGGCACCGCGATTCTGCAGGGCGTTCAGGGCAACGAGGCGAACCTGGTTCAGGGCGTCGTCATCGTCGTTGCTCTCGCCTTCATCATCATCAACATCGTGGTTGACATGCTCTACCTGCTCATCAACCCGCGCATCAGGACGGTGTAGATTATGGTAAAGATTCGAGAGAAGCAAACCGAGCAGCTCGAGAAGGCTGCCTCCAAGGGGCTCAAGCTCGGTGGCTGGAAGAAGATGACGCTGTCTTCTAAGATTGCCGCCGTCGTGCTGGTGCTGGTCGCCCTGACTGCGATTCTTGCGCCCTTGCTTGCCCCCTATAGCCCGGTCGAGATCTTTACGGCTCGCCAGGCTCCCGGCAACGGATTTATCTTCGGTACCGACGATAAGGGTCGCGACATTCTGTCACGTATGCTCTACGGTGGTCGTTACTCGCTGATTATCGGCTTTGGCGCCACTGCCATGGCTCTGGTCTGCGGCTCGGTCGTGGGCGCCCTTGCAGCGGTTTCGCGCAAGGCCGTCTCCGAGACGATCATGCGTATCCTGGACATCATCATGTCCATCCCGGGCATCGCCCTCGCGGCCGTCTTCGTCTCCATCCTGGGCAACTCCGTGCCGTCGATTATCTTCGCCATCGGCTTTATGTACACTCCGCAGATTGCCCGTATCGTGCGCGCCAACATCGTGTCCGAGTACGGCGAGGACTATGTCCGCGCGGTCATCGTTTCCGGCGCCAAGGCTCCGTGGATTTTGATCAAGCATGTTCTGCGTAACTGCATCGCCCCGATCATGGTCTTCACCGTTACCCTGGTCGCAGATGCCATCATCTTCGAGGCTTCGCTGACCTTCATCGGCGCTGGTATCCAGGAGCCCACCGCTACCTGGGGCAATATCCTCGCCGACGCCCGCGGCGGCGTGCTCGCTGGCCGTTGGTGGCAGGCGCTGTTCCCGGGCCTGGCCATCATGATCACCTGCCTGGCGCTCAACATCCTCTCCGAGGGCATTACCGACGCCATGGCCGCTGCTCCCTCCGCCGCCCTGGATCCGACCGATTCCTCCAAGCGCCGCGAGGCCGACCTGCTGGTCTCCGACCCCGTTCGCGCCTACAAGGAGCAGGCCCAGTCCCTCTCCGCTCGCCTTGGCGCCCTGCGCGATGTCGAGCTCAAGCGTGACGATCGCCATGTGCCCGACGAGTCTGTCGAACCGATTCTCTCGGTCCGCGATTTCTGCATTCAGTTTGAGCATCACGGTGATATCAACGTCGTCGACCATGTCAACTTTGACGTCCGTCCCGGCCAGACCATGGGCCTGGTGGGCGAGTCCGGTTGCGGTAAGTCCATCACCACGCTGGCCATCATGGGCCTGACCGACGATGACGAGCATCTTTCCGGCGAGGTCCTCTGGGAGGGCCGTGACCTGCTTAAGATGAGCAAGAAGGAGTGGTTCGGCCTGCGCGGTACCGATATCGCTATGGTCTATCAGGACGCCCTGTCTTCGCTCAACCCCTCCATGCTCATCTCTGCCCAGATGAAGCAGCTCACCAAGCGCGGCGGCACCCGCAGCGCCGAGGAGCTTCTGGAGCTCGTCGGCCTCGATCCTAAGCGCACGCTCGAGAGCTATCCGCACGAGCTTTCCGGCGGCCAGCGTCAGCGTGTCCTGATCGCTATGGCCCTTACCCGCGACCCCAAGCTGGTCATCTGCGACGAGCCCACGACCGCTCTGGACGTTACCGTCCAGAAGCAGGTCATTAAGCTGCTCAACGATCTTCAGGCCAAGCTCGGCTTTGCCATGATCTTCGTTTCGCACGACCTGGCACTGGTCGCCGAGGTCGCCCACAACATCACGGTTATGTACGCTGGCCAGGTTATCGAGCAGGCGCCCACCAAGGAGCTGCTCACTAACCCGATCCACGAGTACACCCGCGGTCTTCTGGGTTCCGTCCTGTCCATCGAGAGCGGTTCGGGCCGCCTGCACCAGGTGCCCGGCGCCGTTCCGAGCCCGCG
>USOG01000173.1 GCA_900556365.1 uncultured Collinsella sp. | reverse complement strand
GATTACGCCAAGGAGATCGTCGAGGACATCAAGGAAGCCCGCGCGTTCGGCGACCTTTCGGAGAACTCCGAGTACGACGCCGCTAAGGACAAGCAGGCCCAGAACGCCGCTCGTATTGCCGAGATCCAGGCCATCCTCGCCAACGCTCAGGTTGCTGCCACCACGGGCGACCTGACCGTCTCCATCGGTTCCACCGTTTCGCTGATTGATCCCAACGGCGAGGTCATGGAAGTCACGCTCGTCGGTACCACCGAGACCAACTCGCTCGAGCACAAGATTTCCAACGAGTCTCCGGTCGGTCACGCCATCATTGGTCACGGCGAGGGCGACTCCGTCGAGGTCGTTACGCCTTCCGGCAAGACTCGCGTCTACACCATCGCCAAGATCGCACGCTAGACCACGGTCCCGCGTAAAGGTATGTTTTCGCTCCCTGGGACCGAATCCTGGGGAGCGTTTTAGTTTGAGGAGCTAACTTATGGCAGAGAACCAGAACGCCGCCGATCAGGCATCGACGCTCAACGACGAGCGCGCCACCCGCCTGGCCAAGCGCGCCGCCCTGTTCGAGGCGGGCCAGAACCCCTATCCTGAGCACTCTGAGCTTGAGGACTACGTCGCCGATATCGAGACTAAGTACGCCGATCTTGCCGATGGTGAGGACACCGAGGATGTCGTGAAGATCGCCGGCCGTGTGGTCGCCAAGCGCGGTCAGGGCAAGATCATGTTCATCGTCGTGCGCGATGCGACTGCCGAGATTCAGCTGTTCTGCCGTATTAACGACATGGACGAGGCGGCTTGGAGCACGCTTAAGGCCCTCGACTTGGGCGACATCCTGGGCGTGACCGGCGTGGTCGTGCGCACCAAGCGCGGCCAGCTTTCCGTTGCCCCTAAGAGCGCGACCCTGCTTTCCAAGGCCGTTCGTCCGCTGCCCGAGAAGTTCCACGGTCTTTCCGACAAGGAGACCCGCTATCGCCAGCGCTATGTCGACCTGATCGCCAACGACGACGTTCGCGAGACCTTCCGTAAGCGTTCGCAGATTCTCTCCACCTTCCGTCGCTTTATGGAGTCCGACGGCTACATGGAGGTCGAGACCCCCATCCTGCAGACCATCCAGGGCGGCGCTACGGCCAAGCCGTTCATTACCCACTTCAACGCGCTCGATCAGGAGTGCTACCTGCGTATTGCCACCGAGCTGCACCTCAAGCGCTGCATCGTCGGCGGTTTTGAGCGCGTGTTCGAGATCGGCCGCATCTTCCGTAACGAGGGCATGGACCTCACCCACAACCCCGAGTTCACCACGATGGAGGCCTACCGTGCCTTCTCCGACCTCGAGGGCATGAAGGCACTCGCCCAAGGTGTCATCAAGGCTGCCAACAAGGCCATCGGCAACCCCGAGGTCATCGAGTACCAGGGCCAGACCATCGACCTTTCTGGTGAGTGGGCCAGCCGTCCCATGACCGACATCGTCTCCGACGTGCTCGGCAAGCAGGTCACCATCGACACGCCGGTCGAGGAGCTTGCTGCCGCCGCGCGCGAGAAGGGCCTGGAGATCAAGCCCGAGTGGACTGCTGGCAAGATCATCGCCGAGATTTACGATGAGCTGGGCGAGGACACCATCGTCAACCCGACGTTCGTGTGCGATTACCCCATCGAGGTCAGCCCGCTTGCCAAGCGTTTTGAGGACGACCCGCGCCTGACGCACCGCTTTGAGCTGGTTATTGCCGGTCACGAGTACGCCAACGCGTTCTCCGAGCTCAACGACCCGGTCGACCAGGCCGAGCGCTTTGCCGCCCAGATGGCCGAGAAGGCCGGCGGTGACGACGAGGCCATGGAGTACGACGAGGACTACGTGCGCGCCCTCGAGTACGGTATGCCTCCCGCGGGCGGCATTGGCATCGGTATCGACCGCGTGGTCATGCTGCTCACCAACCAGGCTTCTATCCGCGACGTGCTGCTGTTCCCGCACATGAAGCCCGAGAAGGGTTTCCAGTCCGGTGCCGCTGCCGCCAAGGCTGCCGAGGCCGGCAACGCCGCGAGCCCATTCGTTAAGTCGCTTAAGCCCACGCTCGATTACTCCAAGATCGCCGTTGAGCCGCTGTTTGAGGAGTTCGTCGACTTTGATACCTTCTCCAAGAGCGACTTCCGCGCTGTGAAGGTCAAGGCATGCGAGGCCGTCAAGAAGTCCAAGAAGCTGCTGAACTTTACGCTCGACGACGGCACCGGCACCGACCGCACCATCCTCTCCGGTATTCACGCTTATTACGAGCCCGAGGACCTGGTTGGCAAGACCTTGCTCGCCATCACCAACCTGCCTCCGCGCAAGATGATGGGCATTCCCAGCTGCGGCATGCTCATCAGTGCCATCCACGAGGAGGAGGGCGAGGAGCGTCTCAACCTGATCCAGCTCGACGCTTCCATCCCCGCCGGCGCAAAGATGTACTAACTAGTTACGCGGTTCTACGAACCGCGTAACGGCTCGACGCTGCGCGCCGCCCAGAGCGACAATTTGTCATTCAAAAGGCAAGGCATGACCAGAAGGTCTATGCCTTGCCTTTTTCATGCCAACTTGTTCGCTCTGGACGTCGCTCGCTGTCCGTCCTCTATCTGCGGTGTTGCCCTGGTTGGTACTTAGGGACGTTCCTTTTCTGCCGGCACTTGGGGACAGTCCTTGTCAAGCTATTGGTGCAAGGGAGACGACTACCCAACGGCTATTGCGCACATGGCTCGTATAGCAGTCGTCTCTTTTATGTTTCCTTTAGCCGTCGCTGCCTAGGATGGGAGTTAGTCGGCAGGAAGGGAGCGTCTATATGGACGACGCGAGCGAGCGTTCAATCGAAGAGGACATGCTCGATCAGTTCAATTACTTTGATGATGAGGACGAGGAGCTGATCGACCGTCGCGAGCCAGCGCCGCTTGATTCCTTTGATCTGGTCGATGAAGAGACTGATGAGGTTGAGGACGAATCAACGGAGCCCCCACAGCCTTCGCGCCTTGACTCGCTGCTTTCGAGAGCCCCCATGCACCACGGCGTTCGTGCCGGCGCGCTCCATATGAAAACTGACTGGCACCAGATCGTGACGGCAGGCGATGAGCTTGCCGTCGATGCGCCGCTCACCGATAAATCATCCATCATCTGCCGCACCGGCATGCTTATGCTGGCAAGCGGAACGGGTGCCTGGCGCGTGCGCGATACCATGAATCGTGTTGCCGCCGTACTCGGTGTCACCATCCACGTTGACTTAAGTCTTCTGTCGTTTGAGTGCACCTGCATCGAAGATGGTCACTGCTTTAATGAGGTCGTCAGCTTGCCCACAACGGGCGTCAATACCCATCGCATTTGGATGATGGAGAGTTTCCTCAAGGAAATCGA
>USOG01000172.1 GCA_900556365.1 uncultured Collinsella sp. | reverse complement strand
GCCCCTCGCCCGAAGGACCAAAGCTCGCGCCCGGCGTCACCACAACGCCGGCCTTCTCCATGAGCTCCTCGCAAAACACCATGGAATCGGTGCGACCACCGGGAAGCTTGGCCCACACAAACATAGAGCCATGCGCGTTGGGACGCTCCCAGCCCAGGCCCTCAAGACCGTCGCACAGGGCATCGCGGCGCTCCTGGTACTTCAGACGTTGCGCCTCGACCTCATCGCGCGGACCGTTCAGGCAGGCGATGGCGGCCTTCTGAATCGGGAAGAACATACCAAAGTCGATCTGGCTGCGCAGCTTGGCAAAGGCAGAGACCACGTCCTCGCGGCCGACCAAAAAGCCGATACGCGCACCGGTGACGTTAAACGACTTGGAGAGCGAGAAGAACTCAACGCCCACCTCGAGCGCACCGGGATACTGCAAGAAGCTGCCGCCGGGCTCGCCGTCAAACACGATGTCGGAGTACGCGTTGTCATGAACGATCAACAGATCATGCTCGCGGGCAAAGGCGATAATCTCCTCGTAGACCTCGGGCGTGCCCACCGAGCCGACCGGGTTCGCGGGCAGCGACACGATCATATACTTGGCACGATCGGCCACCTCGGGATCGATACCCGCCACATAGGGCAGGTAATTATGCTCGGCAACCAGCGGATAGTATTCGAGCTTGGCATCGGCGATCTTGGCACCCGCCTCAAAGACCGGGTAGCACGGATCGGGAACCAGAATGGTGTCACCCGGATCGAGCAGAGCCAGGCCCAAATGGCCCACGCCCTCCTGCGTGCCGTTGCACGACTGCACCATAGACGGCGTAATGCCCGAAACGCCAAAGCGACGCTCATAGTAATCGCACACGGCTTGCTTGAGTTCGGGCAGATCGCGTAGGGCATACTTCCACATCTCGGGATCTTGGGCGGCTTGTGTGAGCGCCTCGACCACGTGGTCGTACGGCTTAAAGTCAGGCGTGCCCACGCTCATGTTGTAAATGGTCTTGCCCTGAGCCTTCAGCGCGAGAAGTTTGTTGTTGAGCGAGGCGAAGACCTCCGCGCCAAAGCGGTCGAGACGCTGCGATGCCTGCATGGTGCCACCTTTCGATATAAAAAACGCGGCGCTCCGACAAGAGCGCCGCGCGATACGGGCCATCAGATTGCAAAAGTGTAACGCTTACAAACCCCGTATTGGTTCAATTTAGCCAACCTTAGTCAATTGCATTGAGCGCGTCGATCTGCGCAAGCCACAGACGCGAGCTGGCGTCACTCGGCATACGCCAATCGCCGCGCGGGCTGAGCGTCACCGAGCCCACCTTGGGGCCGTCGGGCAGGCAGCTTCGCTTAAACTGCTGGGCAAAGAAGCGGCGGTAGAACGTACGCAGCCACGTGTGGACGGTCTTGACGTCGTAGACGCCCTCGAAGCTCTTGAGCGCCATGCGGTAGATCTTGCCCGGCTCAAAGCAAAAACGCAGCAGGTAGTAGAGGAAGTAGTCGTGCAGCTCGTACGGGCCCACCAAATCCTCGGTCTTCTGCGCAATCTCGCCGTCGCCCGTGGGCGGCAGAAGCTCGGGGGACACCGGCGTATCGAGGATATCGAGCAAGACCTCGGCAATGCGCCCGCCAAAGACATCGGCGGCATAGCGCACCAGATGGCGCACAAGCGTCTTGGGCACGCTCGCGTTGACGGCGTACATGCTCATGTGGTCGCCGTTATAGGTAGCCCAGCCGAGCGCCAGCTCCGACAGGTCGCCCGTGCCGATGACAAAACCGCCAGCCTGGTTGGCCAGATCCATCAGAATCTGCGTACGCTCGCGCGCCTGGCTGTTCTCGTAGGTCACGTCCTGCACAGCCGGATCATGCTCGATATCCTTAAAGTGCTGTTCCACGGCCGCGTGAATCGAAACCTCACGGAAGCTCACACCCAGGTCGCGGGCAAGCGACTCGGCATTCGACTTGGTGCGATGCGTCGTGCCAAAACCTGGCATGGAGACCGCCGTGATACCCGTGCGCGGCAGCCCCAGCGCATCGAAGGCACGCACGGTCACAAGCAGTGCCAACGTGGAGTCCAAGCCACCCGAAAGGCCGATGACCGCAGCCTTGGTACCTGTGTGGGCGAGGCGGGTCTTGAGGCCAGCAGTCTGCAGATTGAGAATCGTCTCGCAGCGCTCAGCCAGGTCACCATGGTCGGCAGGCACGAAGGGCGCGCGGGGGAAGACACGGTCGATGTCGAGCGCATCGCGCAGGACAGGATCTTCGGCCAGCACGCCCTCAAACGAAAACTCAACGGTCACGGCCTCCGGCGCATCGTCCGAGCGCGTCCATGTCGTCGAGCGACGGCGCTCGGCAACCAACCGGTCAAGATCGACGTCGGCGACGGCCATATCGCAAGTGAGGAGCTTCGTCGCGGCAAGCTTAGAGCCGTTTTCGTAGACGAGGTTCTCGCCCGCAAAGACCATGTCGGTCGTGGACTCGCCCTCACTCGCGTCCGCGTAGGCATAGGCGCAGTACAGGCGCGCGCTCTGATTGGAGATAAGGCTGCGGCGGTAATCTGCCTTACCGATAATCTCGTCCGAGGCCGACGGGTTGAGAATCACCGTCGCACCGGCAAGCGCCATCTCGGTCGAAGGGGGCGCCGGCACCCACAGGTCCTCGCAGACCTCAACGCCCAGCACCATATCCTCGACACCTTCATCACAGCAGCGGTAGACAAGCCCCGAACCCAGCGGAACCGGACCCCGACCGGCAAACTCGACCCACACAGGATCTGCGGGCGCCGGAGCAAACCAGCGGCGCTCGTAGAACTCGCCATAGTTGGGCAGATACTTCTTGGCCGTGAGGCCCAAAAGCTCGCCCGCGCAGCACACGGCGGCGCAGTTGTAGATATTCTCGGCAACTGCAACGGGAAGACCAATGGTAAAGACAATCGGCAGCTCGCGGGTTTCATCGAGAATATGTGCCAGTGCGGTCTCGCAGGCATGCAGCAGCGTGCGGTTATGAAACAGGTCGGCCGCGGTATAGCCGCACAAGTTAAGCTCGGGCAGCACCAGCGCGCGAACGCCGCGCTCGGCAGCCTCGCGAACAGCCGCCAGCGCAACCTCGGCATTGCCCTCGACATCGGCCACGCGAATCCGCGGCGACGCCGCCGCCACACGCAAAAAGCCATCAGACTGAGAAAGGTGAAGATTCATAAGAATGCTCCCGTGCGTAGACGCCATTCACAACAATTAGCAAGCCCTATTGTAGTTCAACCGCCGGGTGTAACCGCATCCCACCAACTTGGTGAGCTATTGATGAGTTGATGATATCTGTTAAATGTCACGTACGATTCACATCTGGTGGGTACCCTGATGGCTACACGAAACGAAGCAGATTTACACCG
>USOG01000171.1 GCA_900556365.1 uncultured Collinsella sp. | reverse complement strand
AAGCAGTTCTGCGGACAGATCGGCCAGATCTCGCAGCAGATCAACGCCGTGGTCATGGGCCTCGCCGGCGCCGACCGTATCTTTGAGCTCATCGACGAGGAGCCCGAAGCCGACGAAGGCTATGTGACGCTCGTCAACGCTCAGGTGAACCCCGACACCTGGCAGCTCGAGGAGGCCGACCACCACACCGGCATGTGGGCGTGGAAACATCCGCACCGCGCAACCGGCGAGATCGAGTACGTGCCGCTGCGCGGCGACCTGGTCATGGACAACGTCGACTTTGGCTACACGCCCGACCACGAGGTGTTGCACGGCGTGTCCGTGTTTGCCAAGCCGGGCCAGAAGGTCGCGTTTGTCGGCGCCACCGGTGCCGGCAAGACGACCATCACCAACCTCATCAACCGCTTCTACGACATCGCCGACGGCAAGATCCGTTACGACGGCATCAACGTCAACAAGATCCGCAAGGCCGACCTGCGCCGCTCGCTGGGCGTCGTGCTACAGGACGTGAACCTGTTCACCGGCACTGTGATGGATAACATCCGCTACGGCAACCTGGACGCCACCGACGAGGAGTGCATCGCAGCGGCCAAGCTCGCGGGCGCGGATGACTTTATCACCCGCCTGCCCGACGGCTACGATACCATGCTCACCGGCAACGGCGCGCAGCTGTCGCAGGGCCAGCGTCAGCTGATTTCGATCGCACGCGCCGCCGTCGCCGATCCGCCGGCAATGATTCTGGACGAGGCCACGTCGAGCATTGACACCCGCACCGAGGCTATCGTGCAAGCGGGCATGGACAAGCTCATGGAGGGCCGCACGACGTTTGTCATCGCGCACCGTCTGTCCACCGTGCGCAACTCCGACGCGATCATCTGCCTGGACCACGGCCGCATTATCGAGCGCGGTAACCACGACGAGCTGATCGCCAAGCGTGGGTATTACTACCAGCTCTATACCGGAGCGTTTGAGCTGGAGTAGTTCGGCTCGCCGAGATGGCCGATTTACCGCTCGTTCGTCGGACATGATCCCAAGGTCAATGCCCACCTCTTTCGGGGCAAATCGACTCATCTCAACGGCCCAAACACAATGCGCCGCAACGAATAAAGCCTCCGCAGCCACACGAGCTGCGGAGGCTTTTTTCATGCCGGCCGGAAACCGTATCCCACTTTTCGGGCCCAGAATGGGATGCCGTTTCCCGCTGGGTCCCCTCCGGGAAACGGCACCCCATTTCAAGGGCGTAAACCGGGATGTAGTTTCCCCTAACGGCACCTTTGGGAAGCCGCATCCCACTCTAGACGCACAAAACGGGATGAGCTTTCCCATGGTGATCCAAGACCAGAAGCATGTCCGATAGCGCGGCCAGGTCAAGAACAACAAGGCAAGCGTCACGCCAATTTGGACGAGCGTCTGCTGCAGTTTGAGGCTGCTGGCCCATATGGTAGAGTTAACCACCCATGAATTTCAGCACACTGCGTGCTACCTGCTCTTTTGTCATTTGGGGGAGTGAACTTGTGAATACTTCTGTCGCCAAGAAAGCCAGTCGGGCGATGCGCCTGCTCATGATGGCGCTCACGGCAGTTCTCATCTTCTTCTTCATTAATGTTATGCTGCTCGTCTCCGATATCCAGGGCACGGCGCGCGTGGTCAACTACGCCGGTCTGGTGCGCGGTACCACGCAGCGAATCGTTAAGCTCGAGGACGCAGGCCAGCCTCAAGATGACCTGCTTAAAGCCGTGGATTCATACATCAACGGTTTGCGTTACTGAAGTGACGACCTCAATCTCGTCCGTCTCGATGACGATGAGTACCAGGCAAAGATGACCGAGCTTGCAAACTATTTTGATGAGCTTCGCGCCGAGATTGCCCGCGTGCGCGAGGTCGGTTACGAGAACACTGATATCATCGCCATGAGCGAGGAGTTCTTTGGCATTTGCGACGATGCTACGCGACTCGCAGAGGACTACTCTCAGGAGAAGGCATCGACGCTCAACTATCTCGAGGGCTTGGTGATCATCGACATCATGGGCTTGGTGGCGACCTTTGCGGTCGAACTTGTTCGCGCGGTGCGAACTGCCGCGCTCAATCGCGAACTGCAGAGCAAAGTCTATCTCGACGAAGCCACGGGACTGCCCAATAAGAACAAGTGCGAGGAGATCTTGGGACAGGAACAGCCTGTCTCCGCGGAGGCGCCCGTTGCGGTGTGCGTCTTCGACCTTAACAATCTGCATATGGTCAATAACAACTTCGGCCACGAGAAGGGCGACGGATACATCCGCTCTTTTGCCCAGCAACTGGGAAGTGCGGCGTCCGAGACGTGCTTTGTGGGTCGCGACGGCGGCGATGAGTTTATCGCGGTACTGCGGGATGCCGACCGAGCCGCTGTGGAATCTTGTCTCGCTCGGATTCGCGCGAACGTGAACGAGTATTCCGAAGTCCACCCCGATATGCCCATCAGCTACGCGGTGGGCTATGCGCTTTCCAGCGATTTTGACGAGCCGCCTACCATGCGCGAACTCTTTTCCCAGGCCGACAAGAACATGTACGTCGATAAGAACCGCGTAAAGACAGCCGAGGCGGCCGGGCCGCAACGCGAGGACCGCTAAACCCGTAGCAAAGGGTAGCTAATTTGGGACGGGGCTCTTTTGGCTACTTGAGGAGTTGGGCCATGGCGTTGACGAATTTTTGTACTTGGAGGGTGGGCTCGAGCGGATAGTGCAAAAAGACCGGCACCTCTCGCCCGCACAGGAACGGCACGCCCACAAAGGCCGGGTGCACCCCCGACCATGCGCCGCAGGTGAGCACCGCGTCGCCCTTTTCCTCTGCCTCGTTAAAGAGCGCAAAGTCAAAGCTGTCCACGTCGATCACGTCTACGCCGCCGTCGGCCAACAGATCGATACGCAGGCTGTCCATAGCGTCGTTGCCGTGGCGGAGCACGCGCAGACGCATACCCTCCAAGTCGGCGACCGTAATGCGATTCTTGCGCGCCAGCGGGCTCGTGCGCGGCAGGTCGATATAAAACGGCACGTTGACAATGCGGAGCTTTTGGCAGGCGTCACCCCAGCGCGGGGTCGAAAAACTCGACTGCACCACATCGACCTCACGACCGAGGCTGCGCATGACGGTCTCGCGCTCGTCATAGAGGTCGCTTACCGGCACGATCTCAAATCGCAGCGACGGTTCCAGCTCGTGTACGCCCGACCACATCGACAGCGTTTGGCGCCCCGGGCACATCATCGACACACCCAGACGCACGGCACCGCCATCGCCCGCCGCGCGTCGGGCGCGGCGCAGCGCGTCCTCGGACTGCCGCATGATCGAGCGCGCGTCGTCCACCAGCAGAGCGCCCGCCGGCGTCACCTTAACACCCGAATGCGAGCGCTCGAACAACGTGATGCCAAACTCGGCCTCGAAACCCGACACCTGTTTGACGAGCGCCGGGGTCGACACGCGCAATTTTGCCGCCGCACGTGA
>USOG01000170.1 GCA_900556365.1 uncultured Collinsella sp. | reverse complement strand
CCCAACCACCGCGTGCTGGCTATCGACCGCGGTGAGCGCGAGGGCAAGCTCCGCGTGCGCGTGAACGTCGACGGCGCCGCTGCCACGGCACGCCTCAGCAGCCGTTGGCCTCGACGCCAGGGCGTCTTCGCGCCCGTCTTTGACGCCGCCATCGCCGACGGTTACAAGCGCCTCATGGCCCCCTCGCTTGAGCGCGAGGCCCGCGCCAAACTCACCGTCCGTGCGCAGACCGAGGCCATCAACGTCTTTGCCAAGAATCTCGAGGGCCTGCTCTCGGCACGCCCCGTGCGCGGTGCCCGCGTGCTCGCGCTCGATCCGGGATACCGCACCGGCTGCAAGGTCGCCGTTATGGACGAGACCGGCAAGCTGCTCGACCACGGCGTGGTCTACCCCACCAAGCCGCGCCACGACGTCGCCGGCACCAAGCGCGAGCTCGCCCGCCTCGTCAAAAAGGACAGCGTCAACACCATCGTCATCGGCAACGGCACCGCCAGCCGCGAGACCGAGGAAGTCGTCTCGGAGTTCATTGCCGAGCAGGCGCCCAGCCTTCGCTACACCATCGTTAACGAAGCCGGCGCGTCGGTGTACTCCGCCTCCGAGCTCGCCAGCCAGGAATATCCCGACCTGGACGTCACCGTGCGTGGTGCCATGAGCCTGGGCCGTCGCCTGCAAGACCCGCTAGCAGAGCTCGTCAAGATTCCGCCCCAGTCTATCGGCGTGGGCCAGTACCAGCACGACCTTGACCAGGCCGAGCTCTCGCGCACTCTGGGCCACGTGGTGGAGGACGTCGTCAACCACGTAGGCGTCGACGTGAATACCGCGAGCGCGAGCCTACTGGGATACGTATCGGGCATCACGCCGAGCGTGGCCAAAAACATCGTGGCCTACCGCGAGGAAAACGGCGCCTTTACCGATCGCCGTCAGCTTAAGAAGGTCCCCAAGCTGGGACCCAAGGCATATCTCAACGCCGCGGGCTTTTTGCGCATCAGCGGTGGCAAGAACCCGCTCGACGCGACAAGCGTCCACCCCGAGAGCTACGAGGTGGCCACATCCGTCCTGGAGCGCGCCGGTGTGGCGGCCAGTGAACTCAGCCGCGGCGGCGTGCCCGACATCGAGCGCCGCCTGGGCAGTATCTCGGCGCTGGCAAGCGACCTGGACTGCGGCACCCTCACGCTCATCGACATCGTCAACGAGCTCAAAAAGCCCGGCCGCGACCCGCGAGACGACGCGCCCGAGGTGGTCTTTAGCCGCTCGGCGCTTTCCATCGATGACCTGGAGCCCGGCATGGAACTCAAGGGCACGGTGCGCAACGTTGTGGACTTTGGCGCCTTCGTCGACGTGGGCGTGCACCAGGACGGCCTCGTGCATATCTCAAAGCTAGCCAACCGCTTTGTCAAGCACCCGAGCGACGTGGTGCGCGTCGGTGACACGGTCAAGGTGTGGGTCGAAAAGGTCGATCGCGACCGCAAGAAGATCTCGCTCACCATGGTACAGGGGAAGTAAACCGCCAAAGCAGGGGTACCCCCTGTAGTGACGTGCAAAATCGCGAGTATTCTGCAAATTCCGCTGTTCCGGATGCCTCCCAGAGGCGAAAAAGCAAAAAACAGCCCCCGTTTTAGCGTCGTCAGAGCCAAAACGGGGGCTGTTCCGTACTTCACCCAACTGGTGAAAGCCTTTACCTTGCTGAATACTCTCAATTTTGCACGGCGCAGGCGGGGGTACCTTTGCCCACGGCAGGATATGGAAACCAAGCGCCAACTTGCTGGCAAGCTCGTGTCGGCAGCCCCGGCCTTTCCTTTGCCTAGCGCGACCCCCGCGAAGCGCGTGAGCGATAGGGAAAGGAAAGCCGGGGCGAGCAGCCCGCGGCGTAGTCAGTGTTCGCGCTACGGCAGGATATGGAAACCGAGCGCCGCGATATCCTTGGCAAAACCGCGCACGGTATCGAGCGAGACCTCGTACGGGTCGCGACCAATGTTCTTGCGCTTGGCCAGGATGCTGTTGGGCACCGTAATGATCTGGCAACCGCAGGCCTCGGCCTGGTAAATGTTGATGAGCTCGCGCGTGGACGCCCACAGGACCTCACAGTTGGGCTTGGCGGCGGCCTTCTTGACCGACTCCGTCATAAACGGAATGGGGTCGACGCCGGTATCGGCGATACGGCCGGCAAAGAGCGAGATGATGGACGGCGTCTCGGCGTCAACGGCTTCGACCATCTCATCGACCTGCGTAGGCGTAAAGATGGTAGTGACGTTGACCTTGATGCCGTCGGCGGAAAGCTTGCGGACCAGCTCGGCGGTGGACTCGCCCTTGGTGGTCACGCACGGAATTTTGACGTAGACGTTCTCGGCCCAGGTAGCGATCTCGCGGGCCTCGACCTCCATGGTCTCGACGTCGTCGGCAAAGACCTCAAACGAGACGGACACATCGGTGATGTGAGCCAGGACCTCTTTGGCAAACGCGCGGTAATCCATCACGCCGCCCTTCTTCATAAGGGACGGGTTGGTCGTGAAACCCTGAACGTTGCCGTTCTCGTACATGTCGAGCATGCCTTCGAGGTTTGCACCGTCAGCGAACACCTTGATTGCCATCTGCCTAATTCCTTTCGTTAGCATACGGCCGATAAACTGCTAAACACTTTACCTACGTTTATCAAAGCGTGAGCTGCGGTTTTTTATCTTCTCGGCGAACGGTATAAACACCTCAGTGTTTGGATTGATAAATCGATTGAGCATGCAAAAGCAAAGAGTCGCAGTTTGAGCAAACGTCAGAACGCGGGATTCATTAGATGAGGCCGAAATGCTGCATCGCTGTGACGGTGCCGTCGTGTGCGACGTCGTCGGTCACGTAGTCGGCGACCGCCTTGACCTCAGGCATGGCGTTGCCCATGGCGACAGCCGTCTCGACCGCAGCGAGCATGCCCAGGTCGTTACCCGAATCGCCGAAGCCAAAGGTGCGCGCGTTGCCGGTGCGACCCAGGTATTCCAGCGCTCGCGCCACGCCTACGCCCTTGTCGATGCCCTTGGGGCTCAGCTCGCGATTCTGACCACCGGTGTTGCACAGCTCAAACTCGCGATCGATAAAGCCATCATCGTTGGCTACGCGAGCCAGGTCGCTCGCGACGATGCCTACCTTGCCCACGCGCAGACGGCCGTCGACGCGCATTTCCTCGGTGCTGTGCACCACAGAAGTGCCGATCAGAGACGACTGCTCAACACCCGCGGGTTCCAGGGCAAAAGTAGCCACGTTGGTCTCGAAAAAGGCTTCAATCCCTGCCGTGGCCATACGGCGTGCAAGCTCCTCAACAATGTCTTCGTCAAAGCAGTCCTCATACACCACGCGGCCCTCGACCTCGAGCGTGGCGCCCGCCATGGCAACGACGCCCGCGGGGTCGAGCGCACGCAAGCTATCGGCGATGAGCCACAGGGGGCGACCCGTGCAGATAAACGCCTTGTGTCCCGCGTCGCGCAGACGATGAAACGCCTCGACGACCGCCTGCGAGGGGCGAACCGC
>USOG01000169.1 GCA_900556365.1 uncultured Collinsella sp. | reverse complement strand
GCCAACCGCGCCGCACAGTTTATGCCCTTTGCCGCCCTCACGGGATACTACGAACTCGTGCGCAAGCAGGAAATCACTGTCGAACCAAAATGCGAACTCACGGAAGAAAAAGCCCTCGAGCTTTCAAAAAAGCTCGAGGGCCTCAAACGTGGCGACTTGGTGCGCGTCACCTATTACGATATATACGGCTATCGTAGCCGCACCGGCATTCTCGACGAGGCACTCCCCGCCTTCAAGCTCCTCAAGCTCCGAGACATCGCCATCGACTTCGACGACATCCAAGACATCGAACTGCGCGGACGAGCCTAGCGACGAGAACGCTTGCGCAAGACGAGAGCAATGCCAAGCACTGCGGCAGCTGCAACCAGCAATCCCAAGACCAGCGTGAGGGTCGAGTCGCCAGCGCGAGGCAGCGAGCCGTCCTTCGGAGTCTTCTTAGCGGTCGTCGTGACGGTGGTCGTGGTGCTGCTCGACTGGTCGTTGCCACCCGTCTGGCTGCCGCCAGGCTGATCGCCGCCACCCGGCTGCGAAGGATCGGTGGGTTCCGTCGGATCCGGAGTACCGGGATCAACCGGATTCTCCGAATTCTCCTTGCGCTGGATCCAGACCTGGCAACCATAGAACGGGTTGGCGGTACCAAGGCACAGACCCTGGTTGGTCACCGCAAAGGTGCGCAGACCATGGTTATACGGATCGTTAAAGCCATTGGTCGTCAGCGTCGTAAAGTTCACGCCGTCCTCGGTCACATACATATCAAAGCCGCGCTCGGCATCGCGCAGGTAACACATGCACGTAAGGACACTCTGCAACTTCTTGAGGTTCTCCTCGCTCAGCAGCTTATCGAGCGCATCCTGAATATCGCTCGGCAGCTCGGTGCCATAGGCATCCTCGTACTGCTGCTTAAGGCTCTCATAGCTATCGAGCATGTCCTGATACTGGTCGGCAAAGGACTTGAAGTACGCGATCTCGCCATCGATCTTCTGGACATAAGCGGCGTCGTCCTCAAAGTCCTGGGACATCGTCGCGGCCTGATCGCAAAGACCGCCCGCGGCATCCTCCAGCGCATCGCTCAGATCGCCAAAGCCCTTAGCAACCTCGGTCTTCTCGTCATCGACATCGACGGCCTTGTTTGAATCATCAACCTCAGCAGCTTCGTTCGAATCATCGACCTCGACGGCCTCGTTTGAATCATCGTCCGCAAGCGTGTTCACGGGAACGATGGGGTCGTCAGGCGATTTCTTGTCGAGCAGGTGATTGAGCAGGTCCCTAAGGCGCTGAACCTGAGAGTCCCACTCCTCGGGCGTCATATCGATAATGTCGCCATTGGAGAACTGGCCGATCGGCTCAAGCAGGCTCGCGGTATCAAAGGTACCGATATACAGCTTGCCGTCGAACTTCTGCATGCGCCAAATGTACTGGTTCTCGTTTCGGCCAAAGCCCGAAGTCAGGCCGGAAATACCGCCCTCGGGGAACATGTCGGTGCGATCGCCAACGACGAGCTCCATGTTCTCGTCCTTGTCCATGCGATAGATGTTAACCGACTGCTCAAGATTGGCATTCACAAACGAGCAGTCAACGCCACCCATGCTGCTCTTGCCGCCCTCTTCGGTGTTGGATTTGTTGAACAGGATGCGCTCGAGGGCAATCTCCTCGTCGTTGTATTCACCGATATAGAGGTAGTCGTTGTAGACGATGAGGTTGGCAGCGCCAGAACGGGTACGGGCAGGATCGATGCCAAAGCAGTACTTTGCACCGTCCGTCTTCTGATCGCCGACAATGGGAGTCCACGAATAGCTGCCGTCGGCATTCTTGTCGCCACGGACCATGGCAAACGACTGCATGGAATTATCATCGGGAGCGTTCTCGGGCGTACCGGTGCAGATGGTCGCATAGAGATGGCCATTGTACGAGACCATATCCCAAATGGCGCCGCCGTAGATGCTGTCCTGATAGCGAATCGCCGGATAGCCAAACAGCGTCTCCGAGTTGGCAATCTCGGTGAAGCTGTCCTGGCCCTTCGAGGGGTCAGACGACGTCAGGATTGTCGACACAAAATTACCGTTCGCGTCTTTACCCACATTACTGATGACGAGCTGGCCATCATGGACGCACATGCCGCGGATACCGGTAGAAATGCCCTGCTTGTAGGCAGCACCGTAATCCTGCATGCTCGAAAGGCCCTGATAGACAACTTTGTACTCATCCGTCTTAGGATCGATCTCGTATACAGCAGGCAGGCCGCCTTTGCCGTCATTGGTCCTGACGCTGCCGCAGAAATAGAGCTTACCCTTATAGCTCACGGCATTGCGGAACAAAGGAGCGACGCCGTTGAGCGATTCAGAGAGTAGCAGCTTGGTCTCACCGGTCTTGGTATTGATCTTGACCAAGATGCCGCCGCTGTCCTTGTCGGCCGTGCCGTCCTCCTTCTGCTGTCCATAGAAGAAGGTACCGTTAAACATGGCCTCCAGCGTCAGGCGCATGGTTTCGACATCAAAGGAATCGCCCAGCGTGCTGTTCATGAGCGTCAGCGTGTTGCCCATCGCCGCATAGCAGGTGCCCACATAAAGCCAGTCACCATAGCTCGCAGCCGCCCAAGTGTAGCTCTGGCCGCGATCGCCTTCGTTGTTGGCCGTATTACCATCGGCGCCCGGAACGGCAACGGCACCGTTACCCTGGTAGTCGACGATGCCATCCGGCTGCGACGTTCCTACCGTAGGATGCGAGAGCTTCTCAAAGGAATACCCATTTCCCGCATTGTAGGTAACGGCACCCGATGCGTCTTCGGCGTGCGCCGGCAGCGGCGATACCAAGATAGCGGCAAGCGCTGCCACCAAGCCAAGTGTTCCCACTCGTCTCATAAGGTTATAGCCTCCCCTGTCCTAAAGCCCAGTTTTAGCATTCTTCATTTCTGTCCACGGTTAATTGCAATCTGAGCACAGCAATAATCAGTGTATAAATATACACCTGTAATTTTTTGGACGGGTTCATAGATGCTCGATTGGTAGCGAATTCCGCGCAAACCGTCACCAAACTCCACTTTTGCCGCATCTAAAGGTTATTTTTGCGCAAATTTTTGGATGCCGATAGTCACAATGGGCAGGAGGCTGGTACCCACCGGAGAGGGCAACGCCTACATTTTCATAACGTAATAGCCCGCACCCCTCACTGCCGTCTCGAGTGTGTCGCGATCAACCGGGCGCTTCGAGCGCACGCGTGCCGTGTGGTCCGCGTACGTTACCGTAGCCCACACGCCATCAAGCGCATTGAGGGCATTCGTCACATTCCGGGCGCAGCCGTCGCAACTCATGCCGCCGATAAGGAGTTCCTCACGATAGGGGTAGTGGGACTCGTCGGTGTCTGCCACCACAACCTTTTTGGCCTTCTTGCCGCTCGCACCATCGCTGCAGCAACTCTTCCCGTGTGTCGAAGCGGCAATGCGACGCAGTCCAAAAAACATGCCGACGGCAATGACGGTCAGCACGATGAGATTCGCAGGGTTGAGCAAGTCACTCAT
>USOG01000168.1 GCA_900556365.1 uncultured Collinsella sp. | reverse complement strand
TAAGGATCTTGACGAGACCGAGCACCTGGGCGGACGCATTGGCATGGTCAACGTCCTGACCCCGGCATATCCTGCCACCGACTCGCCCGCCGACCAGCACGCCGCCGACCTGTACAACGCTTTCTACACCGACTTCATCATGGACGGCGCCTTCCTGGGTCACTACTCCGCGCGCACCCTCTCACTCATCAACGAGATTCTGCGTGCCAACAACGCCACACTTACGGTTGAGGACAGCGACATGGAGGAGCTCGCCAAGGCGGCGCCCCGCAACGATATGTTCGGCCTCAACTACTATCAGTCGGCGTTTATCGCCGCCTACGATGGCGAGTCCACCAACAGCTTTAACGGCACCGGAGACAAGGGCACCTCGTGCTTTAAGTTTAAGGGCGTCGGGCAGCAGGTCGATATGCCGGGTATCCCCACCACCGACTGGGATTGGCTCATCTACCCGCAAGGCCTCTACGACACGCTCAAGCACATCAGCGCCACCTATCCCAACCTCCCCGTCATCTATATCACCGAAAACGGCCTGGGCCACAAGGACCCCGAGCCCGACGCAAACGGCATCGTCGCCGATCCCGAGCGCATCGACTTTGTCGACCAGCACATGGAGAAGGTGCTCCAGGCGCGCGCCGAGGGCGTCGACGTCCAGGGCTACTTTATCTGGAGCCTGCAGGACCAGTTCTCGTGGGCCAATGGCTATAACAAGCGCTACGGCCTGTTCTACATCGACTTCGACACGCAAAAACGCTACATCAAGCAGTCGGCACTCTGGTATAAGGAGCTCGCCGACACTATGGCGGACGCGCAGTAGCGCATCGCCTCGCTTTCTCCCGAGAAGGGAGCGGCCCTATGCGATACAAACCCAGCCGCTCCCCTCTCTCCCCCTGGGACCAACCCCGCTTGCACCCGGGCTTTTAGCAAGCGGGAGACCATATAGGTTTTCAACGTCCATGCCATTAAGATTTCATGCAAAGAGGAGCGTGAACTATGGAATCGATCGTTAAGTTCTTGGAGAAAGGTCAGCCGTACTTCGACAAGGTCTCTAAGAACATCTACCTTCAGGCCATTAAAGACGGCTTTTTGGCAGCAATGCCCATCATCCTGTCTTCTTCTGTCTTCCTGCTTATTTCAACCCTGCCGGGCGTTGTCGCCACGGTCGGCGGCTTTACGCTGCCCGACTGGTGGAACGTCGACGTCGTGAACTTCTGCAACAAGGTTTACAACTTCACGATGGGCGTCGTGGGCATCATGGTCGCCGGCACCACCGCAAGCGCGCTGACCGGCTCCAAGAACCGCCGCATGCCTGCCGGCAAGGCCATCAACGCCACGAGCACCATGGTCGCCGCCATGTGCGCTATGCTCATCTTGGCCGTTACCCAGACGAGTGCCAAGATCGACGGCGCCGATGTCTCGGTGTTCTTTACCGACAACATGGGCACCAAGGGCCTGCTGAGCTCCTTTGTCGCCGCATTTGCCACGGTCAACATCTATGCCTTCTGCATTAAGCGAGACATCACCATCAAGCTGCCCAAAGAAGTCCCCGGCGCCATCGCCCAGAACTTCCGCGACATCTTCGCCTTCAGCTTCTCCATCCTGTTTGTCGCCGTCATCGACGTTATCTGCCGCACCTGCTTGGCCGTCCCGTTTGCCAACGTCATCTCCACGCTGGTGAGCCCGCTGTTCGCCGCTGCCGATTCCTACGCCGGCCTCGCCCTCATCTGGTTCATGATCCCGCTCTTCTGGTTCATGGGCATCCACGGCCCCTCGGTCGTTAAGCCTGCCCTCAACGCCGCGCTGTTTGGCAACATCACTACCAACCTCGCCACGCTGCAGGCCGGCGGTCACCCCGCCCTCGCCCTGACCGAGAACTTCGGTAACTACATCGGCGAACTCGGCGGCACCGGCGCCACGTTCATTGTCCCGATCATCTTCCTGCTCTTTATGCGCTCCAAGCAGCTCAAGGCCGTCGGCAAAGCCTCTGTCGTACCCGTGATGTTCGCCGTCAACGAGCCGCTGCTGTTCGCCGCGCCCATCATCCTCAACCCGTACTTCCTGATCCCGTTCCTGTTTGCCCCCGTGGCCAACGTCCTCATTGGTAAGTTCTTCATCGACTTTTTGGGCATGAACGGCTTTATCTATGCCATGCCGTGGGCACTCCCCGGACCGATCGGCACCTTCATCGACACCAACTTCCAGCCGATCTCTCTGGTCCTGGTTGTCGTCCTGCTGGTCGTTGACTTCTTGATCTACTACCCGTTCTGCAAGGCCTACGACAACGTCCTGTGCAAGCAGGAGGCCGAGACCCTGGCCGAAGAAGAGGCCGAGGAGACCAAGGCCGTCAAGACCGCTGCCGCCCCCGCCGTTGAGGCTCCCGTTGTCGAGACCGCTTCTGCCACTGAGGCCTCCGCAGCTCCGTCCGCCCTTAAGGGCAAGGACCTGAGGGTTCTGGTTCTGTGCGCTGGCGCCGGCACCTCTGCACTGCTCGCCAACGCGCTTAAGGAAGGCGCCGACGAGCTGGGCATCGACATTACCGCCAACGCCGGTGCCTACGGCAGCCACTACGCCATCATGGACCAGTACAACGTCATCGTCCTGGCTCCGCAGGTTCGCACCTATTACAACGAGATGAAGGCCGACACCGACCGCCTGGGCATCACGCTGCTGTCGCCCAAGGGCAAACAGTACATCGACCTCACTAAGGATCCCAAGGGTGCCGTCAACTGGATCGAGGAAAACCTCGAGGCATAAGACGCTGACGCCACCTGCCGCTCGCAGAAAATAATGGCCCGTGCATCAATGTGTGATGCGCGGGCCATTTTGTTTAGACCGCACCCGTCCTCCTGTTCATCTCAATCTGTAACATCTAGCCGAGTTTTCGGTCCTAGCTGTTACAGATCGAGATGAACGCACAGGCCAAGCCGAAAATCTCAATCTGTAACATGTAGACCGCTTTTGACCGTTTAGATGTTACAGATCGAGACAAACGGAATATGCCGGACCGAATTGTCTAAATCTGTAACAACTAGCTGAGATTTTCGGCCCTACCTGTTACAGATTTAGACGAACAGGCCGAGCACGTCTACGCCCGTAGGTCCTTTACGCTGGAACGCTCGACCAGCACGCCCGAGACGAGCGTACGGCTTCTGGAGCTCGGGGCTTCCAGACCTGCGACGACCTCGTTAAGCGCACGGATGCCCAGCTCGCGGTGGCGAAACTTCACCGACGTCAGAATCGAGTTGGGAATCGTCTTGTAGAGCTCATCGTCGAAGCCGATCACGGACACGTCGTCGGGCACACTGAGCCCTTTGTCACGTAGAGCCATCATCACGCCGTTTGCCATGCAGTCGTTAGCAGCGAGGACCGCCGTGCAATCGGGTTTGTCGGCAAGCACAAGGCCCGCGGCATAGCCACTATCCGCATTCCAATCGCCTTGCAGAGGCTCGGGCGGCTCAATGCCACGCGCCTCGAGTGCCGCACGCCAACCTTTCATACGGCACTGGCTCGACAGCGACTCTTTCTTACC
>USOG01000167.1 GCA_900556365.1 uncultured Collinsella sp. | reverse complement strand
CTCGGCTGCTCGGCGTAGGAGAGGTTCACGCCGTAGCGCGAGCCGTCCCCGAGCAGGCGCTCGAAGTTGGGGAGGTCCGTCGGCGTGGAGATGACCAGGATGTCCCGGATGCCCGCAAGCATGAGGGTGGACAGCGGGTAGTAGATCATGGGCTTGTCGTAGACCGGCAGCAGCTGCTTGGAGGTCACGAGCGTGAGCGGGTACAGGCGCGTGCCGGACCCGCCGGCGAGGATTATGCCTTTCATTGGCTATAGCCTTTCTTTTCTTGCGGCCCTACGGCCAGAGCGATTTCCAATAAATCGAGCAAAGCAATCAATGCCAAATGCCCCGAGCTCAACAAACGAACGATCCTCAATCAGTTGTTTAGCGACCCGTTTTACTAGACGCCCTCCCTCTCCAATCTCAGATGGACAAGCTATGAGCTCACGATTGATTTCGAGAAAGTGACCGATGGCATAATTGCGGCGGAATTGTTCGACCGGAGTGAGGTTATGCGAGTGGTACACACGAGCATCGGCAGCATACGCAACCAGATAACCTGCGCCTACAGCTTTTGCGGCCATAAGCATGTCCTCGCTCATATCAGTTCTACCGAAACCTCCAAGCTC
This sequence comes from uncultured Collinsella sp., assembly GCA_900556365.1. The sequence goes on along the minus strand of USOG01000167.1, from coordinate 2,978 downwards.
GAAATAGGAGCTCCTACGGTATGCAGAGCAGACATCCGTCGCAAAATAAGCCTTGATTCCCATTACAGACACATCGTCTTTAGATCGGACGTTTGATCTAGGACCGTAGTTAAATTCCCTAACCAAACGCTCAAATTTCCGAGCGTCCTTTTTTGGCAACTGGCGACCCGATGAAATAGCTACACGGTTGTCAGCAAGCAGCGGATTAACAAGGTTCTCGATATATCGATTGTCAGCCGGAATAGCATCTTGAGTCATAAAGCAAACTATGTCCCCAGTTGACTCTTTAAACGCCATGTCACGAGTAAGTCCGTGATTAAAATCGGAACGATCGATCTCGATAACCCGAACACCATCGAAACTCGAAGCGATTTCCACGGTGGAATCAGATGACGCGGAATCGACAACAATAATTTCGTCAGGACAACAGGTTTGCGAAAGCAGCCTATTCAACAACTCACCGATTTCAGTCTGAGCATCAAGAGTTGGAATCACGAGAGAAATTGACATGTGCCTAACACCTTCCCATCAAATGGAAAGCAGCACGAATTGGTAAATAATCAAAGTGCGGTTCGACAAAATCAATCATGAGGCACCCTCCCCCGAGAACACCTCAAAGACAGTCAGGACGACTACTTTCAAATCGAATAACAAGCCCCTTTTGGCGATATATTCAAGATCGCGACGAACCATTCCGTCGAAATCCGTGTCGTTCCGGTCAGTCACCTGCCACCAGCCGGTGATGCCCGGCTTGACGGCCAGGCGCTGCAGGTCGAAATCCGTGTACTCCGCCACCTCGTTGGGCAGCGGCGGGCGCGGGCCCACGACCGACATCTGGCCCAGGAACACGTTCAGAAACTGCGGGAACTCGTCGATGGAATGCTTGCGGATGAACTTACCGATCCTAGTGACGCGCGGGTCCTCCCTCATCTTGAACATGGCGCCGGCGATCTCGTTTTGCCCCTTGAGCTCGGCGAGGCGCTCGTCGGCGTCCTTGTACATGGATCGGAACTTCCACATGCGGAAGGTGGACAGGCTGCCGTCGCGGTGGGTCTGGCCCACGCGAATCTGGCTGTAGAACGGGTTGCCCTCGCTCTCCAGGCGGATGGCCGCGGCCAGCACCAGACTGGGTATGGCGATGACGGCCAGCGCGCAGCCGCTGAAAACAATGTCGAACGCGCGCTTGACGGCGCGGTAGGCCAGGCGCGAGTTGTCCCAGTCCATGATGGATTGCATGGCCTTATATCGACCGGCGCCTTCACGCCGGTCCATGGCCTGAGCAATCAGCGCCGCCCCCGCGGGCGCATTTGTCTCTGTTACCTCTTTAGCAGCCACAGTCAAACTTACGTCCCCGTTCCCCAGGGATCCCCCAATCGGTAAATTCAAAAATGCGAACGAATAGCTGGCGCAACGTCTCCCTCTACGTTTTGCTGGGAACGTCGAGCGGCAGCAGCTCCCTAAATGTGGAGTCGCCATCGCCCACGTCTACCAGGCACCAGCGTTTATGACGGTCGATCTTTTTAACGCGAGCCTCTTGCCCCACCAAGGGACCCTGCTCTATGTGCAACACGCCGTCTTCTATGCGCGCAACGCTGTTGCGCACCACGCCGTCGTCGTCCAGAACGCTGCGGTACCAATCCTGCGCATCGTCCGGCATGGGCATGTACGCCCGCTCCCTGCTGCCGGCGATGCGACAGCCAAAGCTCAACTGGGCCAGGGCCCTATCGAGCGCGGCGGCATCGTGCGTGGCGACGAAGAAATATTCCTTGTACATAGGTTTGGTTTGGAGCGACCAGGCGCCGTCCCGCTTAAACCAGAACTCCTTTTGCATCACAAAAGCGTCCTGCATCAGGTCGTGCGGGATAATGCGGCGGACCTTTTCGCAGGTCTCACGCTCTTTTCCATGGGGGGTGTGAACCAGAAACCAGCGGACGCGGCCGTGCTGGCTGTTGGTGGTGGCGCCGCTAAATGCGCCCGGCAGCTGCTCTTGGCGCCGCGCCGTCTGTTCCATGTTCTCACCCCCCTCTTTTGGCTTTGCGATGCACGCAAATGCAGGGGCGTTTAGAACAGGCTTCTCGCTCGCAGCTAGGCGCAGTCGCAAAAGTACAGGTTTTTGTATCTTTCGACAGACGACATTATACGAGCAATTAATCAGCGTTTGCCCAGATTACGCAAAATGTACTGCCAGTAGGTGCATCTCCATACCCCTCTACAAAAACCTGTACCTTTTTGTGCAACAAAAAAAGCCGCTCAACCAGCGGCTTTTCTTATTTGGACATGAAAAAAGGCGACCGTCCTTTGTGGACAGTCGCCTTTGTTAATTGTTGTGTGAATTGCCTTAGGCGCGAGTCTTGATCTCCTCGAGTACCTTGGCCACAAACTCATCAACGCTCATCTGAACGGTCTCGTTGGAGCGATCGCGGACGGAGATGTTACCGGCCTCGACCTCCTTCTCGCCCAGAATGAGCATGTAGGGCACGCGGTCGATGCTGCGGGCCTCGCGGATCTTGTAGCCGATCTTCTCGTCGCGGTCGTCGCAGACCACGCGAATGCCGGCCTCCTCCAGCTTGGCGCACACCTCGTGGGCGTAGTCGCGGCTCTTCTCAGAGACGGGAAGCGCCTTGACCTGCACGGGGGCCAGCCAGGTGGGGAACTTACCCGCAAAGTGCTCAATCAGAATGCCGATGAAGCGCTCGATGGAGCCAAAGCACACGCGATGCAGCATGATGGGACGTTTCTTGGTGCCGTCGGCGTCCACGTACTCCAGGTCAAAGTTGAGCGGCATCTGGAAGTCAAGCTGGACGGTGCCGCACTGCCAAGTACGGCCGAGCGAGTCCTCCAAGTGGAAGTCGATCTTGGGGCCGTAGAAGGCGCCATCGCCCTCGTTGACCTCGTATTCCGTGCCCAGCTTCTCCAGAGCGGTGCGCAGGCCCTCCTCGGCGCGCGCCCAGTCCTCGTCGGAGCCCATGGAGTCCTCG
>USOG01000166.1 GCA_900556365.1 uncultured Collinsella sp. | reverse complement strand
TCCGACGAGGTGGGCCTGTACATCGTCAAGTCGACCGACAGCCGCCGCTTCTTTGTCTTTGGCCATCCCGAGTACGATACCGACACGCTGCGTCTGGAGTACGAGCGCGACGTGAAGCGCGGGCTCAACCCCCAGGTGCCGGCGCATTACTTCCCAGGTGACGACCCCACGGCCGAGCCGCGCAACGTCTGGCGCAGCCAGGCTCAGTTGCTCTACACCAACTGGCTCAACTACTACGTCTACCAGACCACGCCCTACGACCTGGCCCGCGCCGGCGAGGAGCACTAGGCCGTCGGGAGGTGCGCTAGCCGTTAGGCGCTGACGATGTGGGGCAGCGGCAGGTCGTGGGCGTCGGTGGGAATGTGGTCGACGCGCTGTTCGTCAAAGGCGATGCCGATGATCTGACATGTGGCCGAAAGCGTGGGCAGGTAGCGGTCGTAGCAACCGCCGCCGTAGCCCAGGCGCGCGCCGGTTTGGTCGAAGGCCACGAGCGGCACGATAATCATGTCGAGAACATCGGCAGGCACGATAGGGAAGCGGTCGCTGTCGATGTCCATGGCCGTGAAGGTCCGTGTGGGGTGGGCGATAAACGGAGCCGCGGACGCATCGTCGGCGGCAACTGCCCGCATACACATGCGCTGACCACAAGCTGCGGTTTCGGCTGCCGAGAGCATGCACGGATAGGCCACGCGCCAGTCGCGTTTGGCGGCCGTTGCGGCAAACGCAGCTGGATCGACTTCGGAACCCATCGCGGCATATACGGCAACGGTGTGCGGCGCCGCGGCATCCAAGCGGCCCAGCAGCTCAACCAGCCGCGCGCAGATAACGGCGGACTTTGCCGCCCGCACATCCAAATCAATCGCATCGCGCCGGGCAATCACCGCTCGCCGCAATTTAGCCTTGTCCATCCTAACCTCCTCTAGCAAACCTGCCAAAAAGGGACAGTTTTATTTTGGCAGGTTTATCTGGGCAAACAGCAAAACAACCACGAAGGGGATACATGCACCTTCGTGGTGGTCTGTGCTATGATGGGCGTCTGCGGCGGTTTGTCTCGATCTGTAACAGTAACTCGGCAAAATTGGACCTAGTTGTTACAGATTGAGACAAAAGGTCGGCGTCGTCTGGAAACGTCTCGATCTGTAACATCTGGAGCCGATATTGCCGTCTAGATGTTACAGATCGAGACAAACCGCCGCGGTGGGCTGCGCCGCCCCGCTCAAGCCGCAGAAAAAGGTAGATTTTCGGGCATGTCCTAAAAATCTACCTTTGTGCATTAGCCCAGCAGGTCGATGACGTTAAAGCCGGCGTTGCTCTTGGCGATGACGTCTCGGCCGCCAAAGACGCAGGTGGGCGACTCGGCTGCGATGCGCGTCACGTCGGCGCCGAGCGAGCGCAGCTCACCGGGCGTGGCGGCGAGCATCTGGGTGCGACGCTCCTCGCGCGCGTGCGGATCGAGCCCAGCCAGGTAGGTCGTATTGCGGCGCTTGGTGAGCGCGTACGGCTTCACCGGCGCATCCATGCCGCTCACGCAGCTCACGATAAAGCCCTCGAAGGCGGCCTCGTCGGGCTCAAAGTTGCCGAGCCATGCGCCCGCGCGTTCCATGCGCTCAATCGAAGGATCGACCGCCGGGTCGCGGTAGGTGTAGAACGCCGTCTGGCGCTCGCCGGCTGCGCGGAATCCACAGCCGTACGCACCGCCCTTCACACGGATCTCGTTCCACAGGTAGTCGTAGGAGAGCGCGTTGGCGGCAACCGCCCAGGCGCCCGTCACGTCGATGCCCAGGCGACGCGGGTCGCACGCGCGCGCCGCAAAGCAGATGTCGCTGGGGATGACAAAAGCCTCGTGGCGGTCGCGCGGCTCCGGCACCACGAGCGTGCCGCTGCCAGCGCTGTCGCCCGCGCCAAGCCCCAGGTCGCCCGCGGCATCCCAGTACGCGTCAAAGTCCTCGTCGCTGCCGGTAAAGCTCGCCATGCAGCCATCGGCCACAAAGATGCGGTCTGCCAGCTCGGCAAGCTTGGCGCGCAGGCCGTCCAGTCGCTCGTCAAAGTGCTCGAGCAGATCGCGCAGGAACAGGTAGAAGTCCACGCCCGAAAGCTGCTCGCGCACCACGGCCGAAGGCGAGCTGTAGCTCATCGCGCGACCCAGCGCCGCCGAGTGGCCGTTGTTGATAAATCCCTGCTCAAGCCCAATGCGAATCTGCGTGAGCACGTCGCGAACGCGGTCGGCGTCAGCATCGAGCAAAAGCGTGCTCGACCACACCTCGCGCGGCAGGCTCGCCAGCGCGTCGATCTTTTCGGACAGGGCACCGGCGCTCACCAGCAGGTAGGGGCGCACGCCGTCCACGTCGGGCTGGGTCATGACCTCGGTCGTAAAGCTCAAAAAGCCCAGCTTGCCGGCGAGCAGGTTGTCGAGTTCCTCGGCCGAGTGCTCGCGTGTGGGCAGCTGTTTGAGCAGGCGGCAGAGCAGCGTCACGTAGGGCAGGTCCTCAAATGCGACGCAGCTCAGGTCGAAATACTGCATGGCGTAGGCAAGACGGTTGGTGGGGATGCCGTGGCGCAGGCAGGGGATAGGCGCGGTCGTGTCCACAACGAGCGGCGGCTCGGGGCGCGCCTCGCCAATGTCGGACACACGCAGGCGCGGCAGCGTCGCCTTGTCCTCGGGCGTGTCCTCGGCCTCCTGCGCGGCACGCAGTACGGCCGTGCGCTCGACGACGTCGGCCAGCTCGGCATCGGTCATGGCGTCGCGCTGGGCTGCCAGCTCGGCGGCCTCGGCGCTCTCCGAACCCTCGGCGGCGTCCACCGGAACCAGCTCGACTAGCGCCATGTGGTCGTTTTCCAGTACCAGCTCGCGCAGCAGGTCCTCAAAGTAGCTGCCGTCCAGCTCGCCGCGCAGCTCCTCGTACACCGGGCCATACTTGAGCGCCAGCGTCGCGGCGTCGTCATCGTAGAGCCACGTGCTCAGCGCGTCGCACGCAATGGCCACGCCGTCGGCAATGCCATAGTCGCGCTGGCGCAGGTCGTACTCGTTGCTGCTGATGATGGCCTCCAGGCGCTCGCGCGGAACGCCGTGCTCACACAGGTCGCGGCAGGCGTCCTGGAACACGCGACGCAGCTCGCGCGCCACGCCGGGCTGCGCGTTCTGCAGCATGATGAGCTCGTAGGGCTGCAGGCTCTCGGCCGCGGTGTAGCTCACCACGTTGCCGCCCAGACCGGCGGCCAGAATGGCCTTCTTAACCGGCGCTTCGTTGGAGCCCAGCAGCGCCTCGAACAGGATGTCCGCTGCGATCGTGCGCTTGCGGTCGAGCGCGCTACCCAGCACCAGGCCCAGGCCCACCAGGGCGTTCTCGGGCGTGGTAGCCATCTCGACACGCTTATACTCGCAGGTCACGGGCGCCTGCACGCCCAGCGGATTGGGCGCCAGCGTGGACGGGTCCTCGCCGGCGGCAACGGCAGCGTCCATGCGGCGGCTCGCGGCACTCGGCTGCGACAGATAGCGCTCGTCCAAAAAGGCCAGGGCGCGGTCCACGTCCAGGTCGCCGTAGAGCGTGATGTAGGAGTTGGAAGGATTGTAGTGGCGCGCGTGCGTGTCCAG
>USOG01000165.1 GCA_900556365.1 uncultured Collinsella sp. | reverse complement strand
GAGGTCAAACGCTCACCGCCACTCGAAACCAAGCCGGCCATAAGAGTGCGAAGGGCATCCGCGCGATCGGCGCAGATGCCCTGTGAAATCAGTTCATCATCGAGACGCACGCGTTTCATGAATGCCATCAACCATTCGTATCCGGAGATGCAGCCTGTCTATCTTGGGACTCGTTTGCCGCATCCTCATCGTATTCCTGCTCGAGCTTGTCGGCCTCACGCGGCGTCAGCTCAAACTTGTCGACCATATCGACCGCACGGGAGCCCAGCTCAATCGCCTCGTCAAACAAATCGAGCGAACGCTCCAAGGACGTATCCTTGGAGCGAACGGTGGCGATGATCTGGTCCAGGCGATCCGAGATCTCATCGAAGTTGCGGACGGAACCCTCTGGCATGGCTACTCCTCGACGGAGTCGGCCTCGACGGCCCCAGCGGCGTCCGCATCCTCGTCAAGTACACCGGCGGCAGCCTGAGCGGCAGCGACCTTGGCGGCCGCCTCGGCAGCCTGTGCCTCCTCGCGAGCGCGATCCTCGGCCAGCAGCTCTTGGTACAGGTCCTCGCCCGGCAGCTCCTCGCTGCGAGCGATCTTGCCCAGCACGCCGTTGACAAACGATGCGGACTGGTCGGTACCATAAGCCTTGGCGATTTCGACGGCCTCGTTGATGACGATGGCGTCCGAGACCTCCTCGTCGGTGAGGAAGCGCATCTCGTAGACGGCGATACGCAGCAGGTTGCGGTCGGCACCGGGCATGCGCATAAGATCCCAGTTCTTGGCGACGGCGCGCAGGGCACAGTCTATACGATCGATATGCTCGTAGGCTCCGCGGCAAAGCTCCAGCGCATAGGGGTCGAGGGGACCCTTCGAGATCAGGAAATCGCCCTCGAGGACGCGCTCGAGCGGGCTGTCCGTGGCCTCGGCCTGGAACAGCAGCTGCAGCGCCTGACTGCGGGCAAGCGTACGCCCGCGATAAACCTTAAGGCTCAAAGGTTACTCCTTGGGGAAAACGAGGCCGTCGATGCAAACGTCAACGCGCTCGACCTCGACGCCCACCTGGGCATCGATGGCGGCGACCACGGCGGCGCGAACGGCCTCGGCGAGTTTCTTGAACGGATAGCCAAAGAACACCACGACACGCACGGTGAGTGCGAGCTTGTCGCCGACGACCTCGGCCTCGACCGCCGGCTCGGAAGCCGGGGCCTTGGACGAGAGCATCATGGAGACAAGGTTGGTGGCAAGGTCCTTGACGCCAACGGAGGCGATGCCCTCGACATCCGACACGGCGCGCGAGACGATGGCGGTCAGAACATCGGGCGAAATGCCGATGCCGTCAATCTTGATTTCCTGGGGCATGAGTCCTCCTAGAAGAGTTGGTTGCTAGACGCGGGAGACGAACTTGCCGTCGCGGGTGTCAACCTTGATGACCTCGCCCTCGTTGAGGTACATGGGGACCTGGATGACAGCGCCGGTGTCGATCGTGGCCGGCTTGGTGGAACCCTGGACGGTGTCGCCCTTAAAGCCCGGGTCGGTCTGGACGATGGTGGTCTCGATGAACATCGGCGGGGTCACGCCCATGAGCTCATCGTCGGCAAAGAGCAGCTGGCAGATGTCGTTCTCGCGCAGCCACTTGGAGTTCTCGCCCACCATGTCCTCGGGAACGGGAACCTGCTCATAGGTCTCATTGTCCATGAAGATGTAGTCGGCGCCATCGTTGTAGAGGTACTGGAACTCACGGGTGGTGAGCATAACGCTCTCGAACTTGGTGCCGGCGTTGCAGGTGTTCTCGACGACGCGGCCGCTCTTGATGTCGCGGGTCTTGTAGCGCACAAACGCGCCGCCCTTGCCCGGCTTGACATGCTGGAACTCGACGATGGTGTAGACCTTGTCCTTAATGCGGAGACCGAGGCCGTTCTTGAAGTCGGCGGTAGAAATGGTAGGCATAGCGACCTTTCTTGTTATGGGCAGAACGCACAAGCGTCCAAATTACATACGACCGAAATTATACACTTGCAGACGGCGCCTGCAGCGAGCGCATAAAAAGAGAACGCGGGGCGCCCGAATCGATCCGGACGCCCCGCCCCAAAAATCTATCGAAATGAGCTAGCAATCGATGATGTGCAGGTCGTGCGGGGTCTTAGTGAAAGGCTCGTAGCCGTTCTCGGTGACCACGCCGTAGTCCTCCAGGCGCACGCCGCCCACACCGGGCAGGTACACGCCGGGCTCCATGGTGATAACCGAGCCGACCTCGATGGTGTTCTTGCTGCGGTTGAAGTTGGGCAGCTCATGGATGTCGATGCCCACGCCGTGGCCCAGACCATGGTTGTAGTAATCGCCATAGCCGGCATCGCCGATGATCTTCTTGGAAAGCTTGAAAATGTCGTTGCCCTCGACGCCCGGATGGATGGCGGCGACGCACTCTTCGTGCGTACGGCGCACGAGCGCGTACAGGTCGAGCTGCTCCTGGGTAGGCTCGCCCATCACGACGGTGCGCGTCATGTCGGAACGATAATCGCAGTAGCCCGCGCCGTAATCCATGAGGACGAAGTCGCCCTTCTCGATGACACGGTCACTCGGCACGGCATGCGGGTTGGCGGTGTTGGGGCCGCTCGCCACAATGGAGCCGAAGGCCAGGCTGTCGGCGCCGTTGGCGAACATAAAGTTCTCGAGCTCGTTGCGAACCTGCTTCTCGGTCATACCGGGCTTAATAAAGCCGAGCATATGCTGGAAGGCGGCGTCGGTGATCGACTGCGCATGGCGCATGAGCTCGATCTCCTCGGCGTCCTTGATGGCGCGCATCTTGCGAATGTCGTCATGCATCAGCGGCAACATGCAGGCGACGGAACGGTCCTCCAGACCACGTTGAATACCCTGGTAGAAGTTGATCTGCATGTCGTCCTCGACGGCGCAGACACGGCACTTGTTGGCCGCGATCTTGCCGGCGACCCAACCGGGGATGGTGCCCTCGTCCATGTCGTAGACCCAGGGGCTGCCGGCGGGCGTGTTCTCCTCAAAGCTGTTGAGGTAGCGCGAGTCGGTATGGAACAGGCACTGGTCAGCCGTAATAAACGCCGCGTGCGGGAACTCGAAGGTGTAGTCGAAAACACCCTTCACGCCCGTGAGCCAACGAAGATTGGCCTCGTCGCGTACCACGATAGCGTCGTAGCCGCGCTCGACCATCAGGGCACGGACACGTTCGATACGACCGGCAGGACCGGCAGCAAACTCAGACATGCAGATTCCTTTCTTATTGTCTCAAAAAGTGCGGGACGGGTCTCAACCGAACGTCGGAATCGCATGCAAACCGCAACCGATTGGAAACCCGTCCCTCAACATGATACGAAAGACGATGGATGTCAATAAATCTTAGAGAAGTTCTTTGCGAGAAGCCAAGTAGGCGTGAGCATGGCGCTCAAGAACCTCGTCCTCAACGCCCGTTAGACGAATGGCGCCGAGCGCTGCGGGCAGCGGCAACATACTGCGGTTCGAGCGGGCGAACTGCTGCCTGCGGAACTCCTCGATAAACGCGGTGGGCTCCAGGTCGAAGGCAAGCTCCTCGATGCCAAAGTCCTCCAGGCAGTCATCGACCTCAAAAACGTAATCGATATCGAAGTCGCAAGCATCATGTGCTAGACGCGCCTCAAA
>USOG01000164.1 GCA_900556365.1 uncultured Collinsella sp. | reverse complement strand
AGGAAGAAGTTGATAAGGGCACGCTCCAGGCGGGCGCCGGCGCCACCGAGAACGGTGAAGCGGCTGCCGGAGAGCTTGTTGCCGCGCTCGAAGTCGAGGATGTCCAGATCGGTGCCCAGATCCCAGTGCGGCTTAAAGTCGAAGTCGAACTCGCGCGGGGTGCCCCAGCGGCGACGCTCGATGTTCTCGTCCTCGTCCTTACCGTACGGGGTGGCATCGCACGGAATGTTGGGCAGGTGAGCCATGAAGTCGTACTGCTCCTGCTCGAGAGCGGTGCGGCGCTCGGCCAGACCGTCAATCTTCTCGTTGACGGCGCGCACGGCCTCCTTGGCGGCCTCGGCCTCGTCCTTCTTGCCCTCCTTCATCAGGGCGCCGATCTTCTTGGACTCGGCATTGCGCGTAGCCTGGAGCTCCTCGACCTCGGTGATGACGGCACGGCGCTCGTCGTCGAGCTCAAAGAACTTCTCGCGATCCCAAGACGTCTGGCGGTTAGCCATGGCGACATCGATGGCATCGGGGTTCTCGCGAACAAACTTGATATCAAGCATTAGATCCTCCGGCGATATACATTCCATTTAGGTTGCAACCTTGTACATGTATGGGCAAGTATATACTTATGAGCGTTTACGACCCAACTCAACTACGCAAGAAGGCACCCAATGGACGCAGTTTTTTCCTTTTTGTTTGGCACCCGCACCGGTTTTGCCATCCTTTTCGCCGGCGGCATCCTGTTATTTGCGATTCTTGCCTTTGTAATGGAGAAGCGCACCCATAAGATGTACGTCGACCGCGGGCCCAAGTCCGAGGATGAGGAAGACAGCTTCTGGGACTAACCTGCCAAAAAGGGACAGGTTTATTTTGGTCGGTTTTATCTGGGCAAATGCAAGCGCCCCGCAACTGGAATTGAGCCAGTTGCGGGGCGCTTTTCGTACATGTGACAAAACCGCAGGAAAAACCTGCCAAAATAAACCTGTCTTTTTTGGTCGGTTTTATTGGAGAGTTGCGTCAATTGCCTTGACCAGGGCGCTGCGCATGCCGGCATCCTCGAGCGCGATGACGCCCTTGATGGTGGCACCGCCGGGCGAGCATACGGCATCCTTCATCGCCGCAGGATGCTGGCCAGTTGCAAGCTGCAGCTTTGCCGTACCCAACACCATCTGGCTCACAATGCGATAGGCATCGGCACGCGGGATACCGTGCTTGACCGCTGCATCGCCCAGGGCCTCGATTGCCATGGCGACAAATGCCGGAGCGCAACCACCCACCGTGCCGCCCACAAACAGCAGGCTCGTATCGAGTTCGACCACCGCACCGAGCTTGCCAAGCAGATCAAGCACCACTGCGCTCTGCTCATCACTAAGCGTGGAAGCCTTCTCGCAAGCGATGACGCCCTCGCCCACCGAAACCGGCGTGTTGGGCACCGTCGAGATATGCGCGACGCCCGGCAGGACCTGCTCCCACTTGGCACTGTCCCAGGTCCAGGCAACCGACAGAACGACCTTTTTGGCAAGAGCATCCTCGAGTGGGGCGAATACCTTCTCGATCATGTACGGTTTGACCGCAGCGACCACGATATCGGATGCGGCGACAACCTCGGCGGCATCGTGGCAGGCGACCATGCCGCGCGCCCCGCAGCGCTCAACCAGTGCGTCGTAGCGACCCGCGCAAGCGCACATGTCGCTCGCAGCTACACCGGCAGCGATCCAGCCATCGGCCATAGCGCTCGCCATATTGCCAAAACCGACAAATCCAATCTTCATATCTCATAGTCCTTTCAGACACATTCCTCAAAACGAAAGGTATTGTCCCACGCCATTGTTTCGTATTGCCGACCTATTTGTGATACGGCTCGCCACGGCTGATCTTGCAGGCACGGTAAATCTGCTCTAGCAGCACCACACGCGCCAGGTTATGCGGCAAGGTAATGCGTCCAAAGCTGAGCATCTCGTCGGCGCGGGCGCGCACCTCATCACTCACGCCGTCCGAACCGCCGATTACAAAGGCAATGTCGCTGCTGCCTCGCAGCATAAGATCGTCGAGCCGCGCCGAGAGCTCCTCACTCGAACGCTCCTTGCCCTCGATAGCCAGCAGGATCACATGCGCCCGAGACGGCAAGGCAGCAAGAATCGCCGCCCCCTCCTTGTCGCGCGCGGCATCCACGCCGCCTGCCTTAGCCGGGTCGATATCGGCAACCTCGCGCATATCTACCTTGGCATAGGCACCTAGGCGCTTGGTGTATTCGGCGCAAGCGTCCTTCCAAAAGCGCTCCTTGAGCTTGCCGACGCAAACTACGGTGTACTTCACGCGTGCCTACTCCTTCAAATCGTTCTGAACCTTACCGGCAGCCAGCATCTGCTCGAACATAGAGGCCGACTGCGAGAAGTCGCTCGGTAGCACAACCGTCGAGGTTTTACCCGTACGAGCAAACTCCGTCATCATCTCGGACCACTGCGTAAACATGAACAGTTGGTTGGCCTCGTCATTGCCGACACCCGTCTCCTGGATGATCTCGAGCGAATCTTTGATACCCAGCGCGATGGCTTTGCGCTGGTTGGCGATGCCCTCGCCCGCCTTTTCCATTGCCTCAGCCTCGGCGGTCGCCTCGGTGACGCGCTTGATGCGGTCTGCCTCAGCGAGCTCCTGTGCCGCAGCGCGCTTGCGCTGGGCGGCGTTGATGTCGTTCATGGAGTTCTCGACCTCGGTCGGCAGTGCGATTTTGGTGATGAGCGTCGACACGAGGGTGAAGCCGTAGGCGGCCATTTGCTCGGAAACGGTAGCGTTGACATCCTTGGCGATGTCATCCTTCTTGGCAAAGACCTCATCGAGTGTGTAGACGGGAATGGAAGAGCGTAGGGCGTCGGTGATGAAGTCACGCATCTGGTCGACGGGCTCCTGCAGCATGTAGTAGCTCTTGTAGATGCCCGAATCCGCCGGGCCAGCACCCATGTCATAGCTCACGTGATATTGAGCCGAGACCTCGAGGCCGATGGTCACATTATCCTGAGTCTTAACGTCGATGCCAAAACCGTTTTTCATGGTGCGCAGACTCACCGTGGCAGCCTTGCGGTCGATCACGGGCACCTTCATGTGGAAGCCCGCGTTGACGATGCGGTTGAACTTGCCCAGACGCTCGATGATCACGGCATGCTGCTGTTCAACGACATAGCAGGCGCTGGGAAGCAGCAGCAACAGGATGATGATGGGAATCAAAAGGCTGGTAAGGGCGGCGATGATACCGGAAAACAGCATGGTCTCTCCTCTGATAGGCACACGTTGGCATTAGGATACCCGCACGAAGCAGCAACGTGACATCAACAAGAGGCCCATAACAAAAAAGCCCCCATTGCTGGGGGCTCTTTCATTTAATGGTGCGGGCGAAAGGACGTCCGCGTATCCGCTTCGCGGATCCGCACCGGCTTCGGCCGCCTGCCGGCGTCCTCGCCAGCTCGCTAAAAACGCTCCGCGTTTTCTTTACGCTCGCTCCTTCGCAGGTTCAAGTCCCTGCGAAGGGCCCATAACAAAAAAGCTCCCATTGCTGGGAGCTCTTCCATTTAATGGTGCGGGCGAAAGGACTTGAACCTTCATGGGGTTGCCCCCATACGGACCTGAACCGTACGCGTCTGCCAATTCCGCCACGCCCGCGTGCAGGAATTAGAATAACGGAGCGCCACC
>USOG01000163.1 GCA_900556365.1 uncultured Collinsella sp. | reverse complement strand
CATGGTCGAGATTTTCCACTGCTTCAATATGCGCAGCCGTCGTGCGTCGCTGTTTAGCATGAAGAAGCAGAACAAGTGGCTGTGGGCTTCGGCCGCGCTGGCGCTGGTACTGACGGTTATCGTGACCGTTCAGCCGACGCTTGCCGAGATGTTCTTTGGCCCCGTGACGCTTGAGCTCAAGGGCGTTCTTGCCGCGCTGGGCCTGGCCTTCCTAATCATCCCGCTGATGGAGATCTACAAGGCGATCATGCGCGCGGTCGAGAAGGAGTAACGTTCTCGTCCGGGCCCGCCCCACGCCCTTTCTCCCTCACTGGTCCTCGCGCTTCGCGCTGCGGGATCGTTCGGGAGAAAGGGCTTCCGGGGCGGGCCCTGCGGTATCCTTGCTGGCTTTTCTCCCGCGCGGATGATAAAGGGCTGAGGGAAAGTTTGTGAGCCGATCGAGCGTTTGCTCGACCGGCTCTTTTTGATTTAGGGCTTTGCCCGGCCAGCTCTTTTTGATTTAAAATACCTGCTCAGTTGTGATTTGTGGTGCTGGGAGGCGCTTGTGGGCAAGGCTAAGGCGAAGGCGAAGAAAAAGACGACGGGGGCGCGGGCTAAGCGCGATCGTCGTCGGAAGCTTGCGACCGAAGCCCCCGCGTCTGCCGAGGAACTGCTGGCAAGCGTGCCGGGACTCGACGCGCTGCAGGATGTTCCGGCGTTCGACGACCTACCGATCGATGAGGCTCAGCAGGCTGCCTTCGATGATTTTTGTGCCCAGGCCGAGGAGCCCGAGCAGACGCAACTTGGTACCGTGGTGCGCCTGGATCGCGGGTTTCCGCTGGTAGCGACTGCCGACGATACCTTTCGTGCCGAGCATGCCGTGGGGTTTGCCAAGTCGCGTGGCGAGGACGAGGTTTTGCTGCCAGCCGTGGGCGACCGCGTGGCGGTGCGCCGTGCGCCCGGGCACGACATGGGCGTGATCGAGTGCGTGCTGCCTCGCCGCACGAGTTTTGAGCGTTGGCGTGGACGCGCTCGCGGCGAACGTCAGGTGCTTTGCTCCAACGTGGATAGCGTTCTGATCGTGCAGGCGCTTGGCGCCGGCGAGGTGTTGCTCGACCGCGTGGCACGCTCGCTGGTGCTGGCACTCGACTGCGATGCCGAGCCGGTGGTGGTACTCACCAAGGCCGACCGATGCGACGCCGATGAGCTTGCACGCGACCTGGATCGCGTGCGCCGCTTGGTGGGTCCAGACGTGCACGTAATCGTGACGTCCTCTGCCGAGGGGCGCGGCCTGGACGAGGTTCGTTCCTGCGTGCCTGCCGGGAGCTGTGCCATGATTCTGGGCGAGTCGGGTGCCGGCAAGTCGACGCTGCTCAATGCGCTGCTGGGCCACGATACGTTGGCGACTGGCGGTGTGCGCGAACGCGACGACCAGGGCCGTCACACTACCGTCGCGCGCGTGATGGTGGCACTGCCGGGCGACGCCGGCGTGATCGCCGATGCCCCGGGCCTGCGCAGCTTACCGCTCGTGGGTCACGAGCGGGGTCTGGCGCGCGCCTTCCCCGAGATTGTCGAGGCATCGCGCGCGTGCCGGTTTGGCGACTGCACGCATACCCACGAACCGGGCTGCGCCGTTCGCGAGGCCGAGGACGCCGGGCAGATCGACAGTCTGCGTCTGGAAACGTTCCAAAACTTGGCGTCATCCATGCGCGTGAGCGCTCAAATGCTCGATCCCGATGTCCATCTGTAATTGATTTTTCCTATGACAGCCGTCTCCCAACTGTTCGGGAGACGGCTTTTTTGCTGCGGAAAAGCCTCGAAACATGCAGTTTGCTGACGTGCTGGCCAAAACCTTGCCACGAGCTTGACGGGCTGGTCAGCTTTTGGTCAGCGATTGGTTTGACATCGAAAACCAAGATCGCGATTGCGCCGCTTTGCGCTCTGACCGCCCAGACAATGGTGGTACGGGCATTCGCCCGGCACTGCCATGAGAGGAGCGGCCGTGAACAAGAGCAAGCGCATCGCCATCAGTCTGGTCGCGGGCGTGCTCGCTGCTCTGCTCTGCATGGTTTACGGCTCGTCGATCCGCTCGCAAGCCGAACAGGTCCAGGCTGAGACCTTGGCCAAGTACGGTGGCGATCGCGTCGAGGTATGCGTCGCGGCGCGCGATATCGATGTGGGCGAGACCCTCGATGAGACCAATGTCATAACCCAGGAATGGCTGACGAGTCTGCTGCCGCGTGACGCGGCGACCGAGCTGCGCCAGGTGCGCGGCGACGTGACGACTTCGCGTATTCCCAAAAACGCCGTGATCTGCAATGTCTACACCAAGGCCGAGAGCCACAAGCTCGAGGTGCCTAAGGGCAAGGTCGCCGTTTCGGTGGCGGTCGATGCCGAGCACTCGGTCGGCGGTGCCACGGGCGTGGGCAGCTATGTGGACGTGTACGTGCAAAAAGATGGCGTAACCGATCGACTGTGCGGCGCGCACGTGATCGATACCAGTGAGAATTCCGGTGCCACGCGCGAGGGCAAGATCGAATGGGTGACGCTGGCGGCTGACCCCGAAGACGTCAAGGAACTGCTGGGAGCCTCGGGCAAGGGAACGGTCAGCTTGACGATTCCCGCCACGGCGCGCGGCAAGAAGAGCGGAGGCGACGAGTGATGAAGGCGATCTGGCTTGCGTGCTGCGCGTGCGGCGATTACGGGCTGTTGCAGCGGGAAGTCGAGGGCCGTGATGCGGGTGCACAGGTGCTTCGCGTGGGTGACCTGGACGGGCTGGTTTCCATGGCGCGGGCGTTTCCGTCGCGCCGCGGGGCTGCTATCATCGCGGCGTCTCTGTTTGATATCGAAGATGTGCGCAAGACTGTTGCGCGCCTGACGGCCGAAGGCCGCGTGAGTCGCGTGGTCGTGTTGATAGAAGTGCTCGATCCGTCGGATATCGAGGGACTGTTTCGCGCGGGGGCGACCGAGGTCATCGCTGCGCACAGTATATGCGGCAACGGGCGCGCGGGCGAGGGAGCGGTTGATTCCGATCGGCGCATGACGATTGAGCCCGATGCTTTTGTTGAGAGGGAACCCGGGGCGCCTCGCGCTACAAGAGGCCCGCGTGTTGATGATTATGGAAAAGCGGAAGCCGAGCATGGTCGGCGCCCCCGGAACCCCCTTGTATACGATGACGCTGGAGGGCCGGCACAGCATGCTGGCGACTCCCCGGCTGTAGATATGGGATACGTGCACGGCGTGAATCTGGCGGATGAACTCGACGAAGTTGAGGGCTTTGCCGGGTGCGGCGAGTTGTCGCTGATGCAGCATGAGCAGATTGCACAGAACGAGCCTGCCTTGCAGACCGAACAAGCCGCCATGCCGGCTTGGACGCAGCGTGTGGTTGCGGCGGGGGAGACGGGGACGCTGTCGCCGACGCCCGCCCCGCCGCCTCCGATGCCGCCGGCAGACGCTGCCGCTCCGCAGCATCGAGCTCCGGTCATCTGCGCCATTTCGGGTTCGGGCGGTTGCGGCAAGTCGACGATCGTTGCCACCATGGCACACGCATCGTCGCTGTTGGGCTTGCGTGCCGCCGTGCTCGACCTGGACCTGATGTTTGGAAACCTTTACGACTTGTTAGGCGTCGATGCTCCGCGCGATATGGCGGCACTTATCGAGCCGTCGGCGGCGGGCGCGCTCACCGAGCCGGAT
>USOG01000162.1 GCA_900556365.1 uncultured Collinsella sp. | reverse complement strand
TATCCTGCGCCGACACCGCCTGCGTGGCACGCGCGGCGATCAGATATGGCAGAGCCGTCTCGATTTTCTGTAAGCCTTCCGATGCGCTTTTGGCAAACTTGTTGCGCGTTTTAATGATTTCGATCCCGGTGTCGACCATATTGCCGGCAACTGGTTCGGCACCCGGGATGAGGATGGCGACCAGGCCCGTCCCGATCGTGGCAAACCCCGCTAGGCCCAAACTCAAAATGCTCGCATCCACCACCGTGGCAGCCGTGTGATAGGACGACACCACATTGGCGCCTGCCAGCGCGCCGCTATCGGCAGCCACCTGGGTGTCCCCCGCGCGCGACATGCTCCATATCGCCGCCGTCGACGAAAACAGCAGCGTGAGCACCACCAAGATGACCACCGCAGAGGAAAGCGTGGTGTAGGCACCGTCTTCGATAAACAGGTCGATACCGGCTCGACCCATAAAGCCGCCTCGCTTGCGATGGCAGCTCGGACGGCGCGTCAAAACGCGTCTAGACCAGAAACGCTTAATCCCATGCAGCAATCCACGAATCATAATCTCCCTCCAGCCATTCTGGACGTGATTGAAACGAGACATCGACCTTGAGCTCAACGTAGCCACCCTCGGCGGTACCACCCATAGCCTGCGCAAACGCACCGATCACAGGCAACGGCTTGACCTCGCCGGAAACGGACACGGACGAGACGCCACCCGCATCGGCCCGGCTAAGCTCGATATCCCACGACAACGGCCCGCCGGCATGAAAGATCGAAACGTTGGGCACTGCGGCAAGCCGGCGGCGGGTGAACTCCTTAAGATCGTCGTCCTCCGCCGTCGTCGTGGTCATGAGCCGCGCGGTCTCGGCGGCGGCAGACTCCATGACCGCGCGCGTATAAAGCAGGCACACCGGTTGCAGTGCGAGAAGGATGAGCGTCAGAAACGTCGGCAGCAAAAAAGCGGCCTCGACCGTAGACTGCGCCCGGTCCTCGCGCGCGATATCAATACAACGCGATGTCCTTAGCGCCCGCAGCGGCGTCGATAACCGACGTCGAGGTAACGCCATGGGATGCCGCCCGCTCAACCAGCGCCGCCAAGCGTCCATCGGTGCCAGCACGCCAAAGTCCCGCAATCGCCAGCACGATCGATAGCAGCGCCACCGTGACGATGGCGTATTCGACCGTCGCCTGGGCAGATTCCTCGCGCAGGACGTCATGCATTTCACGATCCCTCCTTTGAGCTTATTGTTTGCGGGCTCAGGCGGATCACGCGCAGACGACACGAAGCATCGCCAGCATCCGCGGCAATTGTCACCATATCAACCCAGCCGCGTCCGTCGCGCACGATGGCGCCCCACACGTTTCCCTTGATGTCGAGATAGCCGCTCAGAGCAAGTTGCGCCGTGGGTACCTCGCGATAGGCACGCAGCATATCCGCCGCCGCCTCGGTCATCGGTCGGTCCTCGGACCATGCAAGCCGGACCGCAATCGCGTTGTCCTCAGGTGAATCCGTCGCAGTGCCAGACCGCTTGTCGAGCGTCCGCAGAAAGGTTTGCGCCGTGACAGCGACATCCGAATCGTCCGCATCTCGCATCTCATCTTTTTGAGACGCCACCGCCGAATCTGAGCCCGAATCGAAGGCGGCCCCAGGACGCTGCTGCTGCGCGGCGTTAAGCCCCCAAAGCACCGCCGCTATCGCCACGGTCAGGCAAGCAAACACCAGCAGCACCCCGATGGGGCGCTCGCCCTCTACAGGCTGTTGATGCCCTCGCTGATAGCGTTCCATAGATCTTGGACCTTGCCTTTAAATGCAACGATGGCAATAATCGCGATCACCACAAGCACGCCCACCAAAATGGCGTACTCGGTGGTACCCTGCGCGCTCTCCTCCCGCAACAGCTCCTTGGCATGCTGGCGAGCGCGGATCGCCCGGCAAAAAGCCCAGTTCCAAGCCTTGTCAGCAACTTCGACCATCGTGTTCATGTATTCCTCCCTACATCATCCCGCCTGCTCCCAGCAGCGGGCCCAATATGGACAGAAGCAACGCCGGCAAGATGAGCGTGCCGGTGGGAATCAGCAGCTTGACGGGCGCACGCTCAATCTCGCGCTCGACCGCGGCGCGATGAGCCGCACGGATCTCGCGACTTTGAGCGGCCAGCGTCTCGGAAAGTGGGGCACCCAGGGCGAGCGCCTGCCCCACCGTGGTGGCAAAGGTCTCGAGCGCTCGCACGTCCAGGTCGCGCGCGGCGGCCAACAACTCGTCCTCACGCGTGCCCACGCCCACCTGCCACGCCATGCAGGCCCGCTCAAGTCGAAGAGCCAGCACTGACCGGCGGTTGGCGCAGAAAATCTCAAGCGCCGCATCAAACGAAAGACCGGCCGAAAGACCCAAGCGCACAACATCGATCATCTCGGACACTTCGCCGAGCGACACTCGCGCCGGGCCGCCCGCTCCAACCGCGCCCTTCACTCGCGCGGTCAGGGCATCGACCACCGAGCGACCCGCGGCAGCGACCAGCACCGCCTCGCGCTTGCAGGCCCCTGCGATCTTGCGTGCATCCGCCCGATCCAAACCCGTCGCGACAAATACACTCAGGGCGCACAGGCAAGCCGCAACTGCAACCGGGGCGCTCATAGCTCCACCCGCATAATGCGCCTGATAACCACCAGAGCAACGGCGTTGAGGGCAAGACCCAGCACCACAGCGCCCGCGCCGGCAGGCGTCGCAAGACCGCGACGAAAATCTGCCGAAAGCAGCGCCAACACCGCGCACATGCCCGCCGGCATCGCCGCGACCATATGCGCCGACATGCGAGCCTGCGACGTCTTGACATCCAAGCGGCGCTTGAGCTCAATGCGCTCCCCCACCATGCTCGACGCCTCGGACAGTAAGTCGGCAAGCGGAGCGCCGGTGCGCTGTGACACCTTAAGCGCCAAGGTCACAAGCGAAAGACCGGGGGCGTCGATGCGCACGAGCAAGTCATCGAGCGCATCGGTCGCCGAGATGCCGCAATCGATCGCCGCCGCCACCCGCAAAAACTCGGTATGCACCGGTTCTTGCGCATGAGCGCCCACAAAGCGCATGCCCTGGGCCAGCGAATGTCCCGAGGCAAGCGACATGGATAGTGCGGTAAACGCCTCGGGCATGGCCTCTTCCGCATCGTGTTGCTCGCGCCGGCTCTCAAAGCCATCCCGAGCGGCGCCAACAGCAATCGGAGCAACAAGTCCCAAGGCAAATCCGAGGGGCGATAACGACACCATCGTTAGTAAAACGCAGCAGACACCGCTCGATAGCAGCAGAAACGCCAAGCGCCCCGAAGCATCTTCGATCACGAGGCCAAGGCGATGCGCCGGAGCCAGCGATGCCCACGAACGGGCGATCTTTTTCAGCAGATCGTTTTCCACCAGCTCACGCGGCAGTTTCTCTGCCACCGTCTCGAGCGCCTGACGCGCCAGCTCCGCCGGCGGTACCTGCGGCACACGAGGTTCCGCCCCGCACGCCGTCGCAACAGAAAACCCTGCCAAACCCCCTACGACGAGGGGCACAGCGACCTCCATTCGTCCACCTCCTCTTGTGTGAGCGTCCCCGACCGCAGGCCTTCTGCGATAAACGGCGGCTCGCGGTCAAGCGTCCAGATGCGCTCGGCGGCATCGAAAGTCACATAGCGCTCGAGCTCTACGCCGCCCGACGCG
>USOG01000161.1 GCA_900556365.1 uncultured Collinsella sp. | reverse complement strand
AGACCGCCGATCACGCGCTGGCAGCTCGCAGCCTGCTCGCGGGCAGAACCGTCACCGGGCTTCTTGGCATAGAGCATGGAGCCGTACTCGGTCGCCTTGGCATCGGCCGCGACACCCGCGCCGGCCAGCGCCTCAAACACACCGGCAAGCTCGACATCGAGCACCGACAGGTCACCCGCGGACTCGCCGGCAACGCGACGCTTCTCCACAGCGTCGACCTCTTTGCTGCGACCCACGTACGCCGGGTCGCGACGGCTTAGCGTAAACTCGGCCAGACCCAGCGGGTTGGAGCGGAAGGAGCTTGTCTCGCCCGAGGGAATGAGCTCGTCGGTCGTGGTGACGGGGTCCATAATCTTGGAGCACACCTTGAGCAGGATGTCGTCGCCGAGCGGCTCCATCGCAGGCCACGGCTTGATATTGGGTCCCTCGACCAGCTCGTCTGCGGGCTCAGCCTTGCCAAAGCCCCAGTACACGCGCTTTTTGTACGGCGCGTCGTCAAAGGTGTACTCGCAGGCCTCGTCCCAGGTCTCCTCGGGCAGGTCGGTCGCCGGCGTCAGGACGCCGCCGTTGGCAGCCGTCGCCGCAATGGAGCGGGCGTCCATCAGGGCCACGGCGCTCAGCTGGCCGTTGCCCGGCTTGGAACCCTCGCGGTTGGGGAAGTTGCGCGTGGTGTGACGGATCGAAAGGCCGTTGTTGGCAGGCGTGTCGCCGGCACCAAAGCACGGGCCGCAGAACGCCGTGCGCACGATCGCGCCGGCCTCCATGAGGTCGTAGATATAGCCGCGGCGCGTGAGTTCGAGCGCCACGGGCTGGCTCGTGGGATAGACCGACAGCGAGAATTCGCCGCAGCCGGTGTTGGCGCCCTTGAGCACGCGGGCAGCCTGGACCACTGAGTCGTAGTTGCCGCCCGAGCAGCCGGCGATAACGCCCTGCTGCACGTGCAGCTTGCCGTCGACGATCTTGTCGAGCAGGCTAAAGTGCGTCTTGCCCTCACCGATCTTGGCAGCCTCGAGCTCCACCTCGTGGAGGATGTCCTCGAGGTTCTCGTTGAGCTCGTCGATCTCAAAGCCGTTGGAAGGATGGAACGGCAGCGCGATCATGGGCTTGATGCTCGACAGGTCGACCTCGACGCAGCCGTCGTAGTAGGCAACATCGGCGGGCTTGAGCTCGCGGTAGTCGTCGCCGCGGCCGTGCATGGTCAAAAACGCGTGCGTGTCCTCATCGGTTGCCCAGATGGAGGAAAGGCAGGTGGTCTCGGTGGTCATGACATCGACGCCGTTACGGTAGTCGGTCGTCATGCTCGCGATGCCGGGGCCCACGAACTCCATGACCTTGTTCTTGACATAACCCTTGGCAAAGACGGCGCGGATAATGGCGAGCGCCACGTCGTGCGGGCCGACACCGGGACGCGGGGCGCCAGTGAGGTAGATGGCGACAACGCCGGGATAGGCAACATCGTAGGTGTCACGCAGCAGCTGTTTTGCCAGCTCGCCGCCGCCCTCGCCCACGGCCATGGTGCCCAGGGCGCCGTAGCGGGTGTGCGAGTCGGAGCCCAAGATCATCTTGCCGCAACCGGCGAAGTTCTCACGCATAAAGGAGTGGATGACGGCGATGTGCGGCGGAACGAAGATGCCGCCGTACTTTTTGGCAGCCGAGAGACCAAAGACGTGGTCGTCCTCGTTGATGGTGCCGCCCACGGCGCACAGCGAGTTATGGCAGTTGGTGAGCACGTAGGGCAGCGGGAACTGCTCCATGCCCGAGGCACGCGCCGTCTGGATGATGCCGACGAAGGTGATGTCGTGGCTCGCCATGGCGTCGAAGCGAATCTTGAGCGCCTCGGGGTCGCCGGACGTATTGTGTGCCTGAAGGATCGAATACGCGATGGTGCCACGCTTGGCATCCTCGGGCGTCTGCGTAATACCGCGCTCAGCAGCCTCGGCCGCAGGCACAACCTCGCTGCCACGGCGCAGGTAGATGCCGTCCTCGTACAGCTTGACCATACTGTCTCCCACTCTGCCCAAACAATTTGGGCGCATAGCATACATTCGTTCAATATCGTGCCATAGAACGGTTGCGAGTGGGCTACGAATCTGCGCGTTCACTTTATCTCGGTAAAGTAAAGGGCAAGCCGGGGGCGGGAAGACGGGTTTGGCGCAGAGAGTGTCACCAAGTGCCGAAATGACGAGAGTGGATAATCTCCCACTTTGAGCCTGCACATAGGCCAAAAACGGGAAATTATCCACTCTCATTCTGTGGGCACTCATTTAAGTACGTCCCCAATGAGTGCCCGGCAGCGTCGGCGGAGCTATAGGTCGCCACCCGTACCTAGCAGCTTGCGCATGACTTGCTCGGGGTTGACTGAGCCGTCGCGCGGGGCCAGGGCGGTGATCTTCTTCTGCATCTTGTACTCGTGCAGCTCGTCCTCGAGCTGGCGTACGCGGGCACGGAGTTTTTCGTTCTCGCGCTCACGCTCCTCGGCACGCTCCTTCATATCGAGGATGCGCACCACGCCGGCAAGGTTGATGCCCTCGTCGGTCAGCTGGTTGATGAGCTCCAGGCGCTCGATATCGGCACGCGAATACAGGCGCGTGTTGCCGCCCGAGCGCTGGGGGTTCACCAGGCCCTTGGACTCGTAGACGCGCAGAGTCTGCGGATGCATGCCAGTCAACTCGGCCGCCACGCTGATCATGTACAGCGGTTTATTCCTATTGTCCTCGGCCATGCTACCTGACCCCTTTCCGTCTCGTTATCGTCCATCATAAGCCCGCGGGCGCGGGCGTGCGCCACGACCGCCCTAGTACGTCGCCTTGTAACGGTTGACCTTCTCGCGATAATCGCGCGTGTCGGCCTCGCGCAGCCTGGTCATGGCATCGCGCTCATCGTCGGACAGGTTCGTGGGGACCTGTACCTTGATTTCGACGAGCAGCGCGCCTGTGCGGCCACGGTGCTTAACGTCGGGCGCACCCATCTCCTTAAAGCGGAACTTCTTGCCCGTCTGGGTGCCAGCGGGCACCTTCAGACGAACCGTCGCGCCGCCGGGCGTGGGCACATCCACCGTGCAGCCGAGCGCCGCCTCGTAGACCGAGATCGGCACCTCCATGGTCACATCGGCACCCTTGCGCTTAAACAGCGGGTGCTCCTCCACATGCGTGGTCACGACCAGGTCGCCGCGCTCGCCGCCGGCAACGCCATACTCGCCGCGACGCTTGTAGCGCAGCTTGCCGCCGTCGACCGCGCCCGCAGGCACCGAGACCGTAATGGTCTGCTGCTCGCCCGTCGAGGGAATGCGGTAGGTGACCTTGTGCGTCACACCGCGAAACGCGTCCTCAGCCGTCACATCGACGGTCAGCGACAAGTCGCCGCCCTTGCGCGCGCGGCTGCGACCCGCGCCGGCACCGGCAGTACCTGCAGCCCCGGCAAAGCCCGAGCCCCAATCGCTGCCCCAGGCGCCATTACCGCTAAAGATGCTGTCGAAGATGTCGCCCCAGCCGCTGGCGCCCGCGCCGGCACCGTAGCCACCGCCATACGCGCCGCCCGCGCCCGGCATGCCGCCAAACATGAGCATCTGGTCGTACTCTTTGCGCTTCTTCTCGTCCGAAAGCGTCTCGTAGGCCTCGCTGATCTCCTTGAACTTGGCCTCGTCGCCGCCGGCATCGGGGTGATATTTTTGCGCGAGCTTGCGAAACGCGCTCTTGATCTCTTTGTC
>USOG01000160.1 GCA_900556365.1 uncultured Collinsella sp. | reverse complement strand
TGGGCTACAACCGACGCGCTCTGGCGCTTCACGGGGCCGCTCAGCGCGTTGTAGAGGACTGGGACGGGGAGTTTCCGCGTGAGACGCGTGACTTGGTCGCTCTGCCTGGTATTGGCCCGGCAACGGCGCAGGGTATCCGTTCGTTTGCGTTTGATCTTCCGGGCGTGTATTTGGAGACCAATGTGCGCACGGTCTTTTTGCATCATTTCTTTCCCGATGTGCCGGCCGTTCCCGATCGCGAACTGGTGCCGCTGATCCAAGCTGCCTGTCCGGCGGTCCCCGGTGCGGCGGCGGACGAGATCGCGCCCTTTGCCGCGCCTCAAGACGATGCCGACACGCCGCGCGCGTGGTATTACGCATTGCTGGATTACGGCGCGTATCTTAAAAAGACACTGCCCAATCCGTCCAGGCGGTCGGCGGGCTATAGTCGTCAGTCCAAGTTTGAGGGCTCGCGCCGCCAAAAGCGCGCGCATATCGTGCGTATGTTGTTGGCAGCGCGCGATGGGCAGCCGGCGGGGATTACGCTTGCTGATGCCGTGGTGGGCGTTAACGAGATGGAAGCGGCAGCCGGTCGCGGGCCGGTCGAGTGCGACTTGATCGCGGGCATTCTAGCTGACCTGGAGCGCGAGGGCTTTTGCCGAGCCGAGGACGATCGTTGGTTGAGTGTGTAGCCCGCTCAAATCTGAAGAACGGGATTGTAAGGTTTAAATTCGCGGCTTGAGGGCATCCTAAAGACAAGGTCGCTCAAAGCCTATGGGCGGCACGTGTTGAAGGGAAGTACACCTATGGATTTTGAGAATTCCCAAACCAAGAAGAACCTCGAGACCGCTTTTGCCGGTGAGTCCCAGGCACACGCCAAGTATCGCTACTACGCATCTAAGGCCAAGAAGGATGGCTACGTTCAGATTTCGAATATCTTTGCCGAGACGGCGGGCAACGAGTCCGAGCACGCCAAGCTGTGGTTTAAGTATCTGCACGACGGCGCCGTTCCGGGCACTCTGGACAACCTGCGCGACGCCGCCGCGGGCGAGAACTACGAGTGGACCACGATGTACGACGAGTTCGCCAAGACCGCCGAGGAGGAGGGCTTTGCCGAGATCGCCGAGAAGTTCCGTGGTGTCGCCGCCGTCGAGAAGGCCCACGAGGAGCGCTACAACAAACTCGTCGAGCGCATCGAGTCGGGCGAGGTGTTTGAGCGTGAGGGCGTGAAGGTATGGAAGTGCCTGAACTGCGGGCACCTGCACGTTGGTGCCGAGGCGCCTGAGGTGTGCCCGGTGTGTAACCACCCGAAGGCGTACTTTGAGGAGCAGGTGGTGAACTACTAGCGCGTGGCGCTGGCTGCTGCGGAGCGTAGGGCGGGGAAATACCTTTCCCTCTCGCTCACGGCTTCGCAGAGTCGCGCGAGGCAAAGGTATTTCCCCGCCCTGCGCTCCGGCGTTGGGTCGTCGCGTGCTCGTTACTGAAAAGCTGATAAGAAGTTTGTGTGCCGCCCCTTATGGGGCGGCACGTTTTTGTGTGGGGTCTCTGTCTTCACAATTTCCGTCAAGATTTTGGCCAGCTTTTGGTTAGTTGGCGGGTTGGTGGAAGGGCAAAAGATTATTCGACAAAAAAGCTCAGAGAAAGTGCTGGTAGGGGAGTTGTTGAGGTTTTCGACAGCTTTTGTTAACAAGAAACTTTGCAGCTATTGCTACGGATTGCGTTGCCGTGGCCTTGGCGGTGCGGGATGCTGAGCGTAAGCGTCGAATGCTCCGATTTTGGAGGCCAGCATGAATCTGTTTCTTGAGACCCCGCAGCGACAAGCTGAGCGCATGCTGCGTCAGCAGCAACGGCTCATGGAGATGCAAATGCAAGGGGTAGCCGCCCAGCCCCCTGCGCAAAATGCCACGCCTGCGGTTTCGCCTGCGGGCGGATCGGCGCCAGAGAACTATTCCGTACAACAAGATTCATATGCGCAGGAGCTTGCGTTCGACAAGCGCCGCACACGTCACCGCCGCGTGGGCCAGCGCCTGCGCACGTTAGCGATGATCGTGCTGATCCCGTTGGGACTCGCGGCAATCTTCTTGGCCTCATATGCCCTCACGTGCATTCTCAACGGCGCCTCGCCCAGTGAGGTGCTTCAGCACTTGGCAGCTCTCGGCCAGCGCCTAGGCGACGTCATAACAACCATCCGCGCCGGCTGGGAGAGTTAGCGTTTGTCACATTAGGACTTCTAGGGTGTAGGGATT
Organism: uncultured Collinsella sp.; assembly: GCA_900556365.1. The sequence continues at coordinate 1,501 of USOG01000160.1, read as the reverse complement.
ATCGCCACGAGCAGAATTCTTGCATCCTGTAGGTCCTGTCGTGCGACTGAATAGTATTATTGAAGATGAATAATAATAGAATTTGCTATGTATAAGCAGGATTTAGAGCAGACTCTTCTGGGCATTGACGAAGAGGCGGAGCTGGAAATAGGTCCAAGAGACGACAGGCCGAGCGTTGTATTGGTGGGAGGAGGCGCTTTCATGCTAAACGATGTGACGAATCGGTCGGTTACACATGACATTGATGTGTTTGAGGCAGACAGGTGCCTCCGCGAGATCATAGCTCGATACCCCGAGGTGAATGGTATGGCGGTGGCATATTGTAATCAGATGCCATTCAATTACGAAGATCGTTTGATTCCCTTGAAGATTGGGGCGCGTTTTATCAGGTACTTTACGCCATCTTTGGAGGACCTGGCGGTGATGAAGCTTTATGCCTATCGTCCGAACGACATCGTCGATCTTCATAGTCAGGCATTCGTTGACCGACTTGATTGGGATCTGCTCGAGCGGCTTATATTCGACGAGGGAGAGGCTCTGGCGTCGTCGCCCTCGGAGCGGAGTTATCAAGAGATGGTCTGCGCATACAGGCAATACAAAAAGGAGGTGCTCGGTTGAATCTGACTTTTGAGGGATTTTTGAAAGGCTATTGCCGAGAGCTGTCCGGGCAGCAGTCGCTGAGTTTTAGAAAACTGGTTGAGCAGGCGACGACGGTTGCGCCGCGCGTGGCGGAGCCTCTGTTTTTGCTCGCTTTGGCGCAAGGAAAAGCCGAATATGTCCTGGGCTTATCCGAGGGTTCGTGGATGGAAGAGGATTACCGAGGCGTTTTGTCCTTGTACGATCAAGCTGGTGGCATGGCGTCTCTATGCACCGAGGATAAGCTCCCCAATCGTTACGCCAACGTTTGGCGCGCGTATAGAGGGGTGAAAGAAAAGCCAGCGGCCGACAGAAGGGTGAACGCCCTGATGAGAAAGAGAACACTGGAAGCGTTGGAGGAATCGGGCGTAACACGCTACGGTCTCTGCCGCGATTTGAATCTGAATAAGGGAAACGTGTACGCATACTTAGCCGGCGATGACTCAAAGGTGAGCAGGGAGACGGCGCGCCGCATTATGGAATATGCGGAGGAGAGGGGCACCCAAGAAGGGGCCGGGCACCCGGTGCGTGTGGCGGGGTAAGATTGATCGCGGTTTTGATTGATAATCGGTTGGGTTTGTTGGGCGGAGTCTATGTCTGCTATTGATATTGTGCTTGTTGTGATTGCCTTGGTGGCGGTGGGGGTTGCTGTGGTTTCCGCCCTGCAGCTTAAAGGCCTTCGTGCCGAGTTGCGAGAGCGTGGCGGCAGCGACGCGGAGACGCTCGCGGCGCTCGAGCAGGCCAACAACGCGCTCGACACCCTGAACGTCGCGCTGGCAGAAACCCGACGCACGGCAAACGCCATCGCGCAGCAGCAGACGACCGACGCCGCCGTAGAGCAGCAGCGCTACCTGACCATCGCGCG
>USOG01000159.1 GCA_900556365.1 uncultured Collinsella sp. | reverse complement strand
TCGTCATTGGAAACGCTGCGCTCAGGAAGCGCCGAGCCTGTTCCAAGAATCGTGAAACCCATCACTAACCTCCTTTGAGTTGTTGACGTGTTTACATCGACCAAGAGAGGATAACGCATTTCAGTCTTTGTTGACGTGTTAACATTAAATTGTCCAAATGCGACAAAGGCTTCACATTGTGTCTATCTCTCGACACCATTGCGCGATTGCCTTATTTACTTAGGAGGTAGCAGCTGTTATGGATTCTCGTTTAACGATAGTCGACGTAACCGGATCGACCAACGATGACCTGCTCGAAGCAGGAAAACAGGGAGCGCCGCACGGCACAGGACTTGCCGCCCGGGCTCAAACAGCAGGGCGCGGCCGGCGCGGGCACAAGTGGGACTCAACCGTCGGCAACTTATTGCTTTCGCTTGTCCTGCGCCCATGCGTTAATCCTGCAAAGTTCTCTGGTCTTGCCGCCGTCAGCGGCCTAGCGGTGCTCGAAGCACTCGAAAAGCAGGGTCTTGCAAACAAGATTCGCCTTAAATGGCCCAACGACCTTGTCGCGCGAGGACGCAAGCTCGGCGGCATTCTGGTCGAGGCCGCACGCGATAACGAAGGCAAACCTTTCGCCGTCTGCGGCATTGGCGTCAATGTGAACTATGCGCCCCAAGAGGTGCCCGATGGCGGCCTGCCGGCAATCGGTCTCTCGGATCTCAACGAGAGCGTACCTGCCGTCGACATGCTCCTCGATGAGGTCTATCACGCAGTCGTGAACGCTGTAGATGCGTGGGCAGAACGCCTCAACGCCATGGAAGAAGACGCCGGACCGCTCGCGCCCGTCCACGACGAATATATCGCTCACCTCAATTGGATTGGGAAGCACGTTATCGCCCGCTCCCCCGCTGGAGACGAGCTGGCACGCGGCATATTTAGAACGGTCGACGATTGCGGCCGCGCAAGCATTGAGACCGAGAGCGGCTTGTGCGTCTTCCACTTCGAAGAAGCGTCCTTGCGCCCCCTGAGCGAATAGGGCGCCGCAGCCGTCAGCTCGGCAGACGAATTCCCTATCCCAAAATCTAAACTCAAAACAAAAGGGCCCCGCTGCCATAACGGCAGCGGGGCCCTTTAAGCTATGAGCGATATCGCTTAGAGCTTGATGTCGATGTCGACGCCAGCGGGGAGGTCGAGACGCATGAGCGAATCAACAGTGCCCGAGGTGGGGTCGAGGATGTCGATGAGGCGCTTGTGGGTGCGCATCTCGAACTGCTCACGGGAGTCCTTGTTCACGTGCGGCGAGCGGATAACCGTGTACAGGTTGCGCTCGGTGGGCAGGGGGACAGGACCGGAAACGCGAGCGCCGGTCTTCTGAGCGGTCTCGACGATGAGCTTCGCGGACTGATCGACGACCTCGTGATCATAGCCCTTGAGGCGAATGCGGATCTTCTGGGTAGCCAACTTAAACCTCCAAAGAGTGCGAGAGATGTTCTCGCGGATTACGTAACAGGGAGCTCGAACTTAGGCGTTCTTGCTCATGACCTCGTCCACGATGGACTTGGGCGCGGGCTCATAAGAGTCGAACTGCATCGTGTAAGATGCACGGCCCTGGGTCTGGGAGCGAAGGTCGGTAGCGTAACCGAACATCTCGCCCAGCGGCACCTTGGCACGGATGAGCTTGCTGTTCTTGCGATCCTCCATGCCCTCGATCTTGCCGCGGCGACCGGAGAGGTTGCCCATAACGTCGCCCATGTACTGCTCGGGGGTCTCGACCTCGACAGCCATGATCGGCTCGAGCAGCTGCGGATCGGACTTCTTGAGGGCGTCCTTGATAGCCATGGAACCGGCGATCTTGAAGGCGGCCTCGGAGGAGTCGACCTCGTGGTAAGAACCGTCGAACAGGGTGACCTTAACGTCGAGGACCGGGAAGCCGGCGATAACACCGGTGTTCAGGGCCTCCTGGATGCCCTTGTCGATGGACGGGATGTACTCCTTGGGCACGACGCCGCCGACGATAGCGTTGACGAACTCGTAGCCGAAGCCCTCCTCCATCTTCTCGAGCTTGATGACGGCGTGGCCGTACTGACCGCGACCGCCGGACTGACGGACGAACTTGCCCTCAGCCTTCTCGACGTCGTGACCAGCGGTCTCGCGGTAGGCAACCTGGGGCTTACCAACGTTAGCGTCAACCTTGAACTCACGGAGCAGACGGTCGACGATGATCTCGAGGTGCAGCTCGCCCATGCCGGCGATGATGGTCTGACCGGTCTCGTGGTTGGTGGACACCTGGAAGGTCGGGTCCTCCTCGGCGAGCTTGGTCAGAGCAAGGGACATCTTGTCCTGCTCGGCCTTGGTCTTGGGCTCGATGGCAACGTCGATAACGGGCTTAGCGAACTCGATCTTCTCGAGGACGATCTCCTTGCCCTCGGCGCACAGGGTGTCGCCGGTGGTGGAGTTCTTGAAGCCGACGCAAGCGACGATGTCGCCGGCGGCAGCGTCGTCACGGTCGATACGCTCGGCGGCGTTCATCTCGAGGATGCGGCCGAGGCGCTCGCGCTGACCGTTGGAAGCGTTGACCACGTAGGAGCCGGACTCGGCGCGGCCGGAGTAAACGCGGACATAGGTGAGCTTACCGACGAACGGGTCGGTCATGATCTTGAAGACCAGGCCGGAGAAGGGCTCGTCGAAGGAAGGATGACGCTGGATCTCCTCGCCGGTGTCCGGATCGGTACCGGTGACGGCCTCGACGTCGAGCGGGCTGGGCAGGTAGTCGACGACAGCGTCGAGCAGCTCCTGAACGCCCTTGTTCTTGTAGGCGGAGCCGACGAAGACGAGGTTGAGCTCATTGGCCAGAACACCCTTGCGCAGAGCAGCCTTGAGCTCCTCGACGGTGAAGTCCTCCTCCATGAGGATCTTCTCCATGAGCTCGTCGTCAAAGCTGGCAGCGGCGTCGAGGAGCTCCTCGCGCTTGGTGGCAGCGATGTCGGCAAACTCAGCCGGGATCTCGTCCATCGGCTCGGGGTAGGTCATACCCTTCTCGTCGGCCTTGAAGTCCCATGCAGTCATGGTGACCAGGTCGATGACGCCCCAGAAGTTGTCCTCGGCGCCCATCGGGACCTGAGCGGCCACGGCGTTAGCGTCGAGACGATCCTTCATGGTCTCGATAGCGTTGAAGAAGTCAGCGCCCACGCGGTCATACTTGTTGATGAAGGCGATGCGAGGGACGTTGAAGGTAGAAGCCTGACGCCAAACGGTCTCAGACTGGGGCTGAACGCCGGCAACGGCGTCGAAGACGGCGACAGCGCCATCGAGGACGCGCAGGCAGCGCTCGACCTCGGCGGTGAAGTCAACGTGGCCCGGGGTGTCGATGATCTGGATGCGGTAGTCCTTACCGTCCTTGTTCCAGAAGCACGTGGTAGCAGCGGAGGTAATGGTTACGCCGCGCTCCTGCTCCTGAACCATCCAGTCCATGGTGGCAGCGCCCTCATGGACCTCACCGATCTTGTGGGTCTTACCGGTGTAGTAAAGAATACGCTCGGTCGTGGTGGTCTTACCGGCATCGATGTGAGCCATGATGCCGATGTTACGGGTATCGGAAAGCTTGTACTTAGGCTTAGCCATGTTAGTTCCTTACCTTAACTTACCAACGATAGTGAGAGAACGCGCGGTTGGCCTCGGCCATCTTGAAGACGTCCTCACGCTTCTTGACGGAAGCGCCCAGGCCGTTGGAAGCGTCGAGGATCTCGTTGG
>USOG01000158.1 GCA_900556365.1 uncultured Collinsella sp. | reverse complement strand
GCGCAGCTGCTTGTGAATGACCCGTGGTCGATCTACTATCTGACCGGCTTTTATGCCGATATGTTCGAGCGTTTTTGCGGCGTGCTGCTCGCACGCGGTAACGAGCCCGTGATCTTGGTCAACGCGCTGCATCAACTGCCCGAGTACGACAATGCCCGTGTTGCCTACCACACCGACACCGACGTCGTAACCGATGCCATCGCGAGTGAGATCGACCCGACCAAACCGCTCGGCATCGATACCGTCATGCGCTCCGGCTTCTTGATGCCCCTCATGGAGCGCCATGCCGCAAGCGAATTCTTCCTGGGCGATTATGCAGTCACCGCCGCACGCACCCACAAAGACGCCACCGAGCAGGAACTCATGCGCATGTCCTCGGCCGCCAACGACGCCGTGATGGCCGATGCGATCAAGCTCGTCCACGAGGGTGTGACGGAGCGCGAGATTGCCGACCAGATGCTCGGCCTGTATCGCAAGCACGGCTGCGAGGGCTTTAGCTTTCCGCCGATCGTGAGCTTTGGCGCCAACGCCGGCGACCCGCACCACGAGCCCGACGACACGGTACTCAAGCGCGGCGACGTGGTGCTGTTCGACATTGGCGGGCGTTATAACAACTACTGCTCGGACATGACACGCACGTTCTTTTGGGGCGAGCCGGACAAGGAGACGGCACGCATCTACGACATCGTGCGCCGCGCCAACGAGGCCGCCGAGGCGCTCATCGCACCGGGCGTGCGCATGTGCGACCTGGACCGCGCCGCGCGCGACGTGATTGAGGATGCGGGCTATGGGCAGTACTTTACGCACCGCCTGGGACACTCGATCGGCCTGCAGGACCACGAACCGGGCGACGTCTCGCTGGTCAACGAGCAGGTCGTAGAGCCAGGCATGACGTTCTCCATCGAACCGGGCATCTACCTCCCCGGCCGCACCGGCGTCCGCATCGAGGACCTAGCCCTAGTTACCGAGACCGGCGTCGAGATTCTAAACGCCTACCCCCACGATCCGGTCCGTCTAGACTAGCCAATGTGACAAAGGGACAGCCCCTTTGTCACATTGCGATTACGTCGCGCCACGAAAACGGGCCATCTACTACGTTTAACCCGCATGGGTCAACCATGCGGGTCTTTTTTAAAAACCAGCAAGCCGTCTACCTGCGGTTTTGATTTCACGATTTTCCGTGTGGTCGAGGGTAACCGGTCAAACGTAGTAAATAGGCCGATTTCGTGTCAAGCGAGTCAACTCGGGGCACAGGACAGCCAAAAAAGCACCGTCCCAAATTGACTGTTTTTGAGTTGCGGTGGAATAGTTCCTGGATGGGCCGCTAAAAACTGAAACAGGAACTATTTCACCGCAACTGCTGAGGGGATGGGTTAGCGGAGCAGGCCGGCTACTTCGCCGGCTAGGGTGATGGTGCCGGCTGCTACGAAGGACTCGCCCGCGGCATCGAAGGCAGCGAGGGCCTCGGACACGCTCGGGTATACGCCCGCAAGTTTATCGGCGTCCACCAGGGCAGCAAGTTCCTCCGCCGGCAGGGCGCGATCGGAATCGGTCTGCGTCACGACCACGCGGGGGAACGCCGGAACCAGAACGTCAACGATGCCTGCCACGTCCTTATCGGCCAGCGCAGCGCACAGCAACGTGGGGCGATTCTCCACGCACGGCTCGATCTCGTCCAGCGCGCTTACAAAGTTCTCGCAGCTCTGGGGGTTATGACAAGCGTCAATCAGCTTGAGCGGATCGGTCCCCAGCACGTCAAAACGACCCGGCGTGGGGCAGCCCATAAGCGACGCATCGAGCTTGTCATGGTCGAGCTCGCGGCCCAGATAGCCCTCGCACAGCATAATCGCGCACGCGGCATTCTGCGGCTGATAGGCCGGCTTGACCATGCTCGACGTATAGATCGCACGCGGTGTGGTGCAGCTAAACTCAACCGTATCGCCCACGTGCTCCGGCACCTTGGTCGTGGCATGGTTCACCACCAGCGGCACTATGCCGCACTCGCGGCAACGGGCATCCATCACGCGTTGAACGCTCGCCTCGTGTGTGCCCTCGCCCAAAACAACCAAGCGCCCGGGTTTGACAACCGCAGCCTTCTCACCCGCAATGGCCTCGAGCGTGTCGCCCAAAATACGTGTGTGATCGAGCCCAATGCCTGTAATGGCCACGGCGACAGGATCGGTCGCACTCGTAGCATCCCAGCGTCCGCCCATGCCGACCTCAAGCACGGCCACGTCCACGCAAGCCTCGGCAAACACCACCAGTGCAGCAGCCGTCAGCAGGTCAAACGGCGTGATGGTATAGGCGCGCTCCCCCGCCGCCACACGACGCGCATTCACGCGACGCCCCGCCTCGACAGCCGCCGAAACGCCACGGGCAAAGGCCTCGTCGCTCACAACGCGCCCGTCAACCTCCATGCGCTCGGGATAGCGCACCAGCTGCGGCGACGTATAAAGCGCGGTCTTGGGCCCCTCGCCGCGAAGGATAGCAGCCGAAAAACGCGTAGTCGAAGTCTTGCCATTGGTACCGGCAACCTGAATGCAATCGAAATACTCGTCCGGACGCCCCAGCTCATAGAGCATATCGATAACCGTCTCGAGCAGAGGACCAGCATCCCCAGAAATCCGCCCCGTATCAGCAGCAAGCCCCACAGCCTCATCAAACGAAAGCAGCTCAAACGAGAAAGGAACGACATACGACCCAGAACGCTTAGCCATAACCCAAAGTCCCCCATAACAGAAAAGAGGCCCACCAAAAAGAATGAGCCCCTTGCGTTGATAATATCAGCCTCTATCCGCTTGCAGCAAGATCAAGGCCACAACCAAGTGGCCCCAACCTACCAGTTGTAAACAACCACGTAAGCGAACTAGGAGCGGCCCGACGCTTTGCTCGCCGCAAGTTCCGCACGCAAAGGACAGCACTTAATGTGCTGTCCGTCTTGCGCAGGACTGTCCGCAGCGGAGAGCAAAGCGTCGGGACGCGTCCCCCACTACCGCCTACGAGAAGTCAGCAACCTGAGCAGTCAGCGCCGCCAGGATCTCCTTGAGCTCAGCTGCACGGTCCCTCTTCTTCTGGACCACCGCGGGCGCGGCCTTGGCCACAAAGCCCTCATTGGCCAGCGTCTTCTCGCAGCCGGCGAGCTCCTTCTGGGCCGCGGCGATCTCCTTCTCCAGGCGTGCCTTCTCGGCCGAAAGATCAACCTTGCCCTCGAGCACCACAAAGACCTCGACGCCGCTGTCGACCACGGCGATGCTCGCGGCCGGCTTCTCAACGTCAGTACCCATGACCAGCGAAGAGGTGTTGGCCAGCGGCTCGATGGTCGAGCGCAGGCTCTCGAGCTTCTCGATGTCCTCGGCACCGGCGCGTACGACCACGTCGAGCTCGGCCTTGGGGCTCAAGCGATAACGCGAACGCGTGGCACGGGCGGCGGAAACGACGGTGCGGCACAGCTCAAACGCGCGCTCGGCGGGCTCGTCGACGTACTTGACGTAGTCGGCGGGCTCCGGCCACTTGGCGATCATGAGCGCCTCGGCGCGGTCCACGTTGCCCTCGGCATCCAGGTCGAGCACGCTCGCCGGCATATTGTCCCAGATCTCCTCGGTGACAAACGGCATGAGCGGGTGCATCAGGCGAATGGAGGTGTCGAGCACAAAGATCAGGTTGCGCTGGGCCTGCAGACGGCCCTCGCCCTTCAGGCGGGCCTTGGTGACCTCGACGTACCAGTCGCAGACCTCGTTCCAGAAGAA
>USOG01000157.1 GCA_900556365.1 uncultured Collinsella sp. | reverse complement strand
CGACCGACAGCATGCGGGCGAGGAACTCGGCGTCGTTGCGGTCGTTCTTCCTGCGCCTGTCCGCGCTGGGCTTGATCATCTTCGAGACGGCGCCGACCACGCAGTCGACCCCCAGGCCGGAAAGCCTCTTCTGCAGGTCGAAGCCCGTGACCCCGGACTCGTACACGCACCTGGCCCTGGGGTCCACGGAACGGACCCACTCCGCGACGGCGCCGGCGTCGTAGCCGAAGGTCGCGGCACGTACCTCCCCGGTCATGACGTCGAGGGAGACGGCCTTTATCGAGCGGGCGTGGACGTCGAGGCCGATGAAGGTGGTAGTATCGAGCATGGGAGCCCCTTCCATGAATGCGGCGTGGCCGCCACGGTTGGATTAGACACTCACCATTGTCGGCCTAATCCGCGGTCTTTCATGCAGCAGGGGCTCTCAATGTTTTTATGTCCTGCTCATATCGTCTATGCCGGCACTTCGGGACACCCCTTGGCATGGCCAGTCTGGCATGCGCGCAGACAAAAGTAGCTAAAAGAGGGCCGTTCCAAATGGGCTGGTTTCAAAAGTATGGCGGATTACGGGGCTGGACCTGTATTACTTGACCATGGGAAAAATCGCGAAATTAAAACCGCAGGTAGACGGCTTATCAAAAATCGAAAATTGCCGGTATGGATGGGGGTCTCCGAATTAGCCTCGTAATCCGGCATAGTTTTGAAATGGCACTAAAGTAGGCACAGGCTAAATACCAATTCCAAAGATAGTTGCGGTGGAATAGTTCCCGGATGCCGGGGTTTGGCGGAAATCAGGAACTATTTCACCGCAATTGAGGAGGGGCGGGGTGGATGGCGGGGTAGCTAAAAGAGTCTCGTCCCTAATTAGCTACTTGGGCTCGGTCGATGTCCATGCTGGCGATTAGGTTGATGTTGGTGTCTAGGAGGTTCTTCAGCACGATGTCGCCCATGCGTATGGGGGCGTTGACGACCAGGCCGCGGATGAGGGCCACGGCTTGGGCGTGGAGTTCTAGCGGGATGGCTTCGGCGGTGCGCACGGGGAGCAGGGCTTCGTCGCCGCCGGATACGGCCACGGTGGTGGTGAGCACGCGCATGGGGCGGGTGAGCTCCTGATGCGCGAACTTATCGCCGCGCGGGCAGTTGTTGCCGGTTACGGAGCGTACCTCTATCACGTTGCCGTTCGTGTCGCGCTCCACCTCCACGGTCAGGAGGCATTCGGATGGGCAGGTTGTGCAGTTGAACTGCAGTGTTTCGATCGCGTTTATGTTCATGGCCTTACGCCTCCTCAACGGGATCGACGGACAGGACAATTTCGCTGGCACCCAGGTCGAGTGCGCGCTGGATTGCCTTTGCCGGCAGCGGGAAGCTTTCCATTACGCTCGGTTTAAACGGGCGGACCTTGCCTGCAAACAGTTCTTCGTCGCCTGCCAGAATGCGCACACGGGCGGCGTCGACCGGTCGACGCACACGGAAGTTGAGTTTGGTGAGTGCCACAGCCGTAATGCGTCCCGGCAGTGCGTAGCCCGCAATGCCGGTGGGGGAGACCGTGAGCTGACAGCCCGTGTTCGTCTTGACATCCGCGCTGCCACCCAACGCGTACGCCGCCGCAGCCGCACCGGCACGCTCGGACTCGGTCGTCACGTTGTCGGCCAGGTCGTGCACGTGCAGCACGTTGCCGCAGGCAAAGATGCCCGGCACGCCCGTTTGCAGGCTCTGGTCAACCACGGCGCCACGCGTGCGCGGGTCAAGTTCAACGCCCGCGCCCACCGAAAGCTCGTTCTCGGGAATCAAGCCCACCGAAAGCAGCAGCGTGTCGCACGGAACGATGCGCTCCGTCCCGGCAATGGGCGCCAGGCGCTCGTCGACTTGGCTCACCTCGACGGCTTCCACGCGGTCGTACCCGATTACGCGTGTGACGGTGGTGGACAGGTGCAGCGGAATGCCAAAGTCGTCCAGGCAGTTCTTGACGTTGCGGCGCAGACCGTTGGCGTATGGCATGAGCTCGTACACGCCCTCGACGGAAATCCCCTCGAGCGTACAGCGACGTGCCATGATAAGCCCGATATCGCCCGATCCCAAAATGACGGCGCGCGAGCCAGGCTTGAGGTTCTCGATATTGATGTATCGCTGCGCCAGGCCGGCCGTAAACACGCCGGCGGGGCGGCTGCCGGGGATCTTGATCTCGCTGCGGGTGCGCTCGCGGCAACCCATGGCAAGGACGACCGCGCGTCCGGTGAGCTGCAGCATGCCGGCACGGCTCATGAGCGTGACGGTACGGAACGCGGCGGTTTCCGCGCCCTCGCCTGAATCGATCCCAAGCACCATGCTGCCCAAGAACAGCGCAATGTCGGTTGCGTGCACCTGGTCGATAAAGCGCTGCGCGTACTCGGGACCGGTGAGCTCCTGTTTAAAGTGCGACAGGCCAAAGCCGGGGTGGATGCACTGGCGGAGTATTCCGCCCAGGTGCTGCTCGCGCTCCACGATGGCCACGCGTGCGCCTGCCTTATGCGCGGCCAGCGCGGCCGCCATGCCGGCGGGTCCGCCGCCGATAACGACCACGTCGAAGACTTGCGTTTGTACGGCTTCTGCGATGCCGCAATCAATCGCGCTCGATTTGAATTCCGCCATCCTAGCGCACCCCCTTCAGCGGTCCCTTAACCAGCCAAGATCCGGCATCCTCCAACAGCACGTCGCTGGGGTCGCAGCCCAACTCGCGAGCAAGGATCGCAACCACGCGGCTCTGGCAAAAACCACTCTGACACCGACCCATGCCGGCACGACAGCGGCGCTTGACGCCCTCGACCGAAACCGCGCCTGGGCGGCGTCGGATCGCGGCCACGATCTCGGCCTCGGGCACCGTCTCGCAGCGGCAGACAATCTGTCCCCACGTAGGATCGGACTCGATGAGCTCCTCCTTGCGCGCAAGCGGCGCGCGGTCAAAGTCGTCCGGCGCATGGCGGATCGGGTCCCAATCGGCACGTTCGCGCAGGGCCACGCCGGCGTCGCGCAGTACCTGCTCCATGCGCTCGGCAATGGCCGGCGCGCTCGCCACGCCCGGCGACTGAATGCCCGCCGCCTGGAAAAGACCCGGCACCACGGCTGACTGCCCAATAAAGAAGTCGTTCGTACCCTGAATGACAGGGCGCCCGCCGGCAAATGCGCGCACCACGCGGCGCGTATCCAGATCGGGCACCAGCTTGCGCGCGCCGGTCAGCAGCGCGTTCACATCGCTCGTATAGGTCTGCGTGTCGTCCGGCTCGCGCACGGCAGCCGTCGCGGTAATCACGGTGTTGCCGTGTACGGTGCCCGTGACGATAACACCCTTGGACACCGGCGTCGGCACGGGGTAGAGCGGCATGAGCGTGCGTGGCTCCTTGTCCAGCACCACGATGTTGCCCTGGCGCCAGACCATCTGAAACTCCTCGGCGCCGGCCATGTGCGAGATGTCCGCGGCTCCGTTGCCTGCGGCGTTGATCAGGTAGCAGCAGCGCACGTTGCCAGTGGGGGTCGCCAGCGTAAAGCGCGCGTCGTCGCCCGAGCCCGCGACTTCAATCGCTTCCACCGGAGCGGACCGCATAAACGTCACCCCGTTGGCCACGGCGTTTTCCAGCGCGGCGATGGCAACCTCAAACGGGTCGACAAACCCAGTCGAGGGGCACCACAGCGCGCTCGTTGCCTTGGCGCTCGCGCGCGGTTCCAGCTCGCGGATGTGGTCGGGGCCGATAATCGACAGCTCGGGCACGCCGT
>USOG01000156.1 GCA_900556365.1 uncultured Collinsella sp. | reverse complement strand
AGTGCGCCCGAGGCGAAGACCGACGCGTGGTAGCCAATGCGATGGTTGTCCGCCATGCTGGCGGCAAGGGCGCCCAGGAGGAACTTGGCCTCGTACATCTTGCCAAAGTACGAACGGACGCTTTGGTGGGGAAGGCCGATAGAGCAGTTGAGGAATCGCACCTGGGGGTACTCGACGGCGGCCCTGAGCGTATATTCCATCAGGCGGTGTGAAGTCGAGAAGATGACGTTCGCCCCGTGCTTGACGGCGGTCTCCACGGCGGCGTAGAACACGTCCGGATCGTGACAGTCCTCGAACGCCTCGGTGCGCACGATGCCGCCAAAGTGCTCGTCGAGATACTGACGCCCTTGGTCGTGCAGGCTGTCCCAGCTCGACGATGCACAGGGGAATTCATGGATAAAGGCGATGCGCAGAGGGTTGGCCGCCGAATAAACGGTCTTGCCCATAAAGAAGTTGAGCACGCCGGAGGTGGACTTGGAGGGTGACTCCTCCTCATCGACGCTCGGTGCCTCGACAAGATCGACCTTGTCCTCGTCATTTTTGCCGGCGATGACCAGCTCGCGCCAGATCTTGCACAGGCGGTTTACGACGATGTCCGTCGGCGTATCCAGCAGTCGGTCATGGTTGTACACATTGAGGTATACGAGCATTGCGTCGGCGGGCGTAATGTCCAGGTGGTCGCCGCCCGCGCGAAGGTAGGCACGCTTAAAGAGTAGGAAGGTGTGGCGCAGGTAGTCGACTTTTTTCTGCGGCCATTTTTCGATAAGGTTCTGACCGAGCATCTTGGCGAGCGTTTCGTAGCTTCCCTCACGCGAGAACTCGATCTCGTATAGGGGGCAGACGCGCCAAAACGCGCAGAACTCGCCGTAGAGGCGGCTTTCGACGGAATCCCATTTGCCGGGGTAGAGACGGGTGACCTTGGCCGAAACCGTCGGGGCGTCCAGGAATTTGAGGACGCTGACGCGCTTGTTGCCCTCTTGGACATAGAACCGATGCATGAACTCGGTGACGATGATGGGGTCGCGATAGCCCTCGGTCACCTGGATGTCGTAGAGGTTGGACCACTTGCGGGCGAACTCGGTGCTAAACGGCAACAGGGGCATAAAGTTGCACGAAAAGGCAGACTGACGGCCCTTGGTAACCGTGCCGACGACCATTTCGAGCGGAATGTCCCTCAGGCCGACGCTCTCTCGCTGACCCAAGGGGAGCTGGGCAACGAGGCCGTCGAGGTCCGTAAGGTACGGGTGCTCGCTTTGACTAATGGCGCGACGGCGTCCCTGCTCGCCGCGCTTGCGTGCTTGACGATAGGCCTCTTCCATGGTGTCTACTCCCTTAGTCGTTTAAACAACGATATGAACCATGGTACCACGATGCGAAACCACCACAAAGGTTCCTGTCCCCTTTGTGGTGGCTCTAGGCGATGATGGGGGCGATGGCGCGGATGCAGGCGTCGGCTGCCGTAAAGGTGGTGCTGTCGTCGCTGACGATAAAGATGATTTTGCCCTTGATGCCAAAGTCGCCGATCTCGCTAAAGAGCACGTAGGGCTCCTTGTCAAAGCCCGAGATGGGAAGCACGGCGGCCTTGGTAGCGTCGGTGAGCTCATCTGCCAGCGCGTCGAGTGAAGCCCACTTGGACGTGTCCTTGACCGCGACGGGGACGGCCACGCGCCCAAAGGGCATCAAATGCACGAGCGTGTTCTTGGAGATATTGGAGTTGGGGACGATGATGGTCTGCCCGGAGGCGTCCTCGATGGTCGTGTGGCGCCAGGTGATGTCCTGGACCACGCCCGACACGCCGTCGACCTCGATATTGTCGCCGGGCTTGATGATGCCCATAAAAGTCACCTGCATGCCACCGATAAGGTTTGACAGCGTGTCCTGAAAGCCGAGCGAGATGGCGATGCCGCCGACACCAAGAGCGGCGACGAGGGCGTTTGCGTTAATGCCAAAGCAGTTGTCGAGGATAAAGCTGCCGCCAATCATCCAGATGATGGCGCGCGCGATGTTGATGAAGATGCTCGATGAAGGGAGTGGGTTATCGTCGCGGCTAAGCAGGTGGTGCAGGGTCTTGGACGCGACCTTGGCGGCAACGGCGGTGCCGATGGCCAAGATACCTGCCCAGATGATGTTGTGGACCCATCGTTGTGCAAAGAAATGAAGAATTGGCTCAAACAATTCCATGTAGGGAAACCTCCTAATGATCGTCCAACCATGATACCCACCAAGAAGCCCGTCCGATCAAATTCGGACGGGCTTCTGTGCTCGATATAAGGTTTACGCGGCGGGGCTGCAAGGCCCGGCGGTGTAGCTTAGCGTCGACGCTTCCAGATAATGCCGAGGATGATGACGATGATGCCGCCGATAAGGCACGCGCCAACTACTGCCAGCGTGCGGTCTCCCGTTGCAGCGAGCTTACCGGTCGTCTTCTTGGTGATGACCTTCGTGGTCGTCGTGTCCGTCTTAGGTGAGGGCTTAGGCGTCGGGGCCGGTGTGGGCGTGGGGTCCACGGCAGTAGCGCCAAAGCTGATGGTGCCCGCGAGCGAGGCCATCTTGCTCTCCCAGCTGTTCTGCCCGATCAGCGCCCTTAGCGCTGACTCGCAGGTACCCCACTCGGTGTGCTTGGTGGCGTTTGCGAAGGTGGGGAAGTCGGTCGTGTTGGTGATGATGTAGTTGTTGGTGGCGACGGTATAGGCCTTGGCGGGGTCGAGCGTGCTGCCGTCCTTGGTAAGTGTGGCACTCACAATGCGCTTGCCTTCGGGCTGCGTCCAATCAATCGTCACGTTGATGCCGCCAAAGGAGAGAACGCTGCCAGAGTCATCGCGCCATTTGTACTTGTCTTGCGCCTCCTGCTCGGTATGGCCGGCTGCCACGTAGGCTTGCTGAAGCTCATAACTGTGATTGCACTCGTCGCTGATCTGCAGCGAGTGCTCGAGCGCTGCGAGGAAGTCCGCGCCGGTCATGGTCCAGGTCTCCACGGTGTTGCCGTAGGGCGAGATGGCGATGACGTTGCCGGCGGTCACGTTGCCCGCCGCGATGCCGCCGCGGATGCCGCCAGCGTTCTCGATGGCAAGGTCCGCGCTCGTCAGGGCAAGATAGGAGCCGCAAATCACATGGCCGATGGTCTGGGCCTTGGTGGTGTCGCCCTCCTTACTGGGGCGGAAATCGGTGGTGCGCACCATTTCCCAACCATGCGTGCCTGCGGCGTCCTCGCCGTAGAAATAGTTGGTGGTGGATGTGCCGAGCACCTTGTTCGATTCGTTTTCAAAGGCCTCGTCGAGCGGCTTGATTTTGTTGCGGACGTCTTCAAGGCGGCTTTGGTAGTCGGAGCCCTTGTCGGGGTCTGCCAAAAGGTCGTTGACGTTCTTGGCGGTGTAGAGCTTCTCGTCGCTGCCGTCTGCAGGGACCGTGACCGTGTCATCGTCGGTCGTCTCGGTGCCATTCGTGTCGTATTTGTACGGAATGGAAAGCAGTCCCACCTCGGCAAAGGCACTGCCCGCCTCGACAACGTGGATTGTCTTGCCGTCGGCTCCCGTCACCTTCTCGTTAAGGTTGATGTGCTCGTGGCCTGCGATAAGGGCATCGACGCCACGGAGTCGCGTGGCAAAGGTCTTGGCGTCGAGCGTGTGCGCGATACACACAACAACATCGCAGCCCTCCTTGCGCAGCTGCTCTGCCTCGGCATTGATGGCGTTCGCGGCACCCGAGAACGACGTACCCGCGACCAGGTCCGTGCGCAGCGAGGATCCCAGCGACTCATCCATGGCACCCACGACGC
>USOG01000155.1 GCA_900556365.1 uncultured Collinsella sp. | reverse complement strand
GCATGCATGCAGCCGTTCGTAGAGGCGAAAGGCTCGCCTGACTCTTCGGCAACGGGCAGGGCATCCATGTCGCCACGAAGCATGACGACCGTTCCGGCCTGCTCGTCCTTGCACGTGCCATTGCCCTGAGCGGCCGCGGCCGCACCGGAACCGATCAGGCCAACGACGCAGGAACCGTCGACGAGCGTGGTATGGGGGATGTCCATCTCGTCCAGACGTGCCTGGATATAGGCAGACGTCTGCGGAAGATTGTTACCGAGCTCAGGCATCTGGTGTAGATCGTGTCGCCACGCAGCGAGCTCGTCTGCAAAAGCCCGAGCTTCTGCGACAAGACCGTCACCGATAGCGGTCTGCGCCGCTGTGGTAGCCTGAGGCGCTGGTTGCGGTTGAAAATCGGACAGAGCTGATGCCATAGAAGCCCTCCAGTAACGTTTTTGCAGCACGCACTTTGATAGCGTAAAGTGCAAGGTACAACTGTAAGGGCATGACATAAAAATGCCGCCCTGGGAGGGCGGCGCAACAAGTTGTTTACAATTGCGGGTGTGATTTTCGGCGCAAGAAATCGAAATGCGTCTCGCTCAAGATAATCGAAAGAAAGATGAGCGCGAAGCCGGCGAGCAGGCGCGAGGTGAGCGCCTCCCCCATCAGCAGCACCGAGAACAGCACGCCCGAAGGCGACTCCATCGAAAGGAGCAGTGAGCCCGTCGAGGCCGAGACATGCGCCAGGCCGACGTTTTGGATGAGCAGAGCCGCGCATGTGCAACCAACCGAGAGAAACGCCATCGCGCTGATAAAGCTCGGCGTCCACACGGACAGAGGCGCTTGGGTCTCGAATAGCAGCGACGTTGCCAGGCTCAGCACGCCGTTGCCCACAAACATCCAAAACGTGATGACGTTGATGTCCATTTTGCGACCGTACTTGGCAGTCACCGCCATCTGGATGGCGAAAAAGACCGCACCCGCCAGCGTAATGACATCACCGATGTTGAATTCAACGCTATCGAGCGCCACCAAGCCAATGCCCGCCAAGCACAGCAGCGCCGCGCCCAGGTTATAGCGGGTGAGTTTTTCGCCGCTCAGAAAATAGCTCGCGAACGGCACAACGATGCAATACGTGCCCGTCAAAAAAGCATTCTTGCCCGCCGTGGTGTGCGCCAGACCGACTGTCTGCAGGGCGTAGGCGGCCCACATAAGTGCGCCCATGCCAAGTCCGACGATAAGGTTGCGGGCGTTGAGGTGCGCGATGATGCGCTTGTGGAAGATGAAAAACATGACCAACGCCGCAGGCAGAAAGCGCACGTAGAGCAGTTCGAACACCGGAATGGTGTCGAGCGCGTCCTTCATGGTCGTAAAGGAGTAGCCCCAGACGACTGCCACCGAAAGCAGCAGGACTTTCCAGAACAGCGGCGAGCGAGCGCCGGCGCCGCGGGAGGTGCCGCCCGCGCCCAGGTCCTCGCGAGCAACAGGGCTATCGGGCATCATTTCGATATTGTCAGTGGCATGCTGGGCCATAGGGCATCCTCGCGCTCAATCTGGGCGTGGTGTCCGCACGCGCATGGCTGCGTGCCGCCTCATGGTCAAATAAAAGCAGGGCGCACCGGACCCCCGGCACGCCCCGCTACTGTAGCAACAACCAAGCAGCCCGTGCAATTCACTACGCTAAAGCATCGGGTTGGAAGATCTCGATGTTCCGACGGCGTTTACGTTGCTGAACTAAATCAATTTGGTTGACTCCAGTTTTTCGATAATCCAGTCGTTGGCTTTGATGACTGGGCGGCGGAAGACGACGCCCAGGGCCAGCGACGGAATCAGATAGCTCGCCAGAATGCCCAGCTCAACCCAGTACTCCATATGGTAGGCACCGGCCATGGCGGCGTGCATGGCGTTGATGCCGTGAGTAAACGGCAGGAACGGATAAATCGCCTGGAACACGGGGCCGGTCATCTCGATGGGGAACGTGCCGCCCGAACCGCCGACCTGCATGACCAACAGCACGACCGCGAGCGCCTTGCCGATATCACCAAACGACACCGTAAGCGTGTAGACGATATTGGAGAACACGAGACTCGCGACCCAGCCCGCCAGCACAAACTGCAGCGGGTTGTCGCACTGAATGCCAAAGAACAGAATGTCGCCCGCGCACACGAGCGTTGCCTGCAGCAGAGCCAAACCGCCAAAGAACAGGTAACGGCCCAGATAGATCTCGTGCAGGCGTACGGGGATGAGCTCGTTGATAAGCTCATCGTCAACCGAGACCTTCATCATGGCTGCCAGTACGATCGAGCCGACCCAGAGCGACAGAATCGTGTAGAACGGTGCCATGGCCGAACCGTAGTTGCGGATCGGATAGACCGGCTTGCGGTCGAGCGCGACGGGGCCGGAAAGCGACACGGCCAGGCCCTCGGGATCATTGCCGATCATCGTCTTGATCGTAGCGAGGTCATCCGACATCAAGGCGCCGTCGAGCTCGTCCTTAAACGCACTGATCTTGTCCGACGCCTCACCCAGCTGATCGGAAGCCTTGTTGACCAGCTTTGCAGCCTTGGAGAGACCCTTTGCCAGCGAACCGGATGCGTCGGTCAGGCCGGCAACAGCACTATCCAGGTCGCCCGAGATACCCTTGAGCGAATCCAAAACGCCCGAAATGGTCTTCTTGAGCTCCTTGGCTTTGACCGAGAACGTGGAATCGTAATCGGACTTAGCACCCGAAATGCCCGACTTGGCATCCGCAATGGCTTGGTCGACTTCGGCACGCGTGTCGTTGACCTTGGTCATGTTATTCGAAAGAGACGTCGCGATGCCCGCCAGTTCCTTGGCGTTGTTGCGATACTCCATCGCGATTCTGCCCAGCGACGTTGCGACGGACTTCAAGCCATCCTGGAGCTTTTCGCCCTTCACCTGATCGGCAAGGTCGCGAATCTTGTCCGAAGCGGCATCAATCTCATCGGCACGCGTATTGAGCGAGTCGGCGGCACCGTTAAGCTGAGATACGGTAAGGTCAACATGCTGGTTCGCGGCATCGAATGCCCCTGCAAGCTCGCTGGATACGTTATCGAACGAGTCCGCGCTTCCGTCTATTGCAGAATCGACGGCATCGCTGGCGGCCTTGAGCGCCGCCTCGGAATCGCCGATGCCGCTCTTGGCATGCTCCATCAACTGCTTCGTCGATTCCTCGGTGGTTCCGGTCTGCTTGAGCATGCCGCTCGCCGACGTGAGGGAATCAGCGGTCGAACTCAAAATGCCCGCGAGCGAGATTGCGCTCGCCTTGACGTCCTGGAGGTCCTCGACCGAATCGCCGAGTGTCGAGGACAGGTTGGCGATAAAGTTGCTGACCTGGTCGGTGCTCATGTAGTCGAGCAGGCTGGACACGGTTTTAAGACCGATAGTCGTAATGGTTTCGGTAAAGGTCTCGTTGACCTGACTCTGGACGGCGCTCGAGCCCTTCTCGGTCACGATCTGGGCAATGGCGTTGGCCTTCTGATTCTCGTAAAACTCGATATCGGCATGCTTCACGTCGGTCGAAAAGAGCGTCATCATATCGGCACTAAACGTCTTAGGGATAACGACAGCCGCATAGTATGCGCCCGATTTGACGCCCTCGATGGCCTTTTCTCGATCGTTGAGCACAACCCAGTCGAAGTTCTCGTTACCGCGCAGGGTGGCGGTCACGTTTTCGCCCACGTTGACCTCGACGGGGATCAGATCGCTCTCGTAACCCTCATCGGTGTTGACCACGGCGATCTTAAGATTGCCGGTGTTGCCGTACGGATCCCAGCTGC
>USOG01000154.1 GCA_900556365.1 uncultured Collinsella sp. | reverse complement strand
ATGCGGTCAGAATGGATGCCGCTCTTAAACTGGACCTCCATCATCACGCCGATCTGGCTGGCAAGCACCTCCATGGGGTCTTGCTCTATCCAACCGGGACGCGGGAAGCTGGTTTTGACGCTACGACGTGCCTGCGCGACGATGCAGCCGTACTCGTCGACGATGGTCGCAAGTACCGAGGTGGTGCCGCAGTCGAGCGCCATGATGTAGGAACCGCCAAAGTTAAACGAGGCATCTTCCATGCCCAGGCTGCCCAGATTCAACGACATCGCTTACACCTTTCTATTGCATCGGGTCGGACAGGACCCGTTCGATCTCTGATGCGGGAAGTGCGCCTTGGCGCAGGATCTGGAGCCCGCCGTGCTGGAACGACACGATGGTCGAGGCGTCGCGACACGGGGTCTCGCCGGCGTCGACGGCAACATCGACCCCCTCCAGGATGCGCTCCTCCACCGTGACAAAACTTGCCGGCGCGGGCGCGCCATGCGTGTTGGCGCTGGTGCAGGCAAGAGGGCTGCCGCAGGCGCGGATGAGCGCTTGCACCACGGGCGAGGCCGAAGCGCGAAGTGCCACCGTGTCGTCGGCGGCGCGCATAAAGGTCGGCACGCAGGGGGCCGCCTTGACCACGATAGTCAGGGCTCCCGGCCAGCATCGTCGCGCGAGTACGCGAGCCTCTTCGGGGATATCCACGCCATAGCGGTCGAGTGCTTCGGCATTATCAACCAGCCAGGCGACCGTTTGGGTGAGCTTGCGCTGCTTGAGGGTAAAGATGCGGCGGTAGCCGGTACCGAGCGCAGGGACCGCGGCGCCATTGACGACAGCCTGCGGATCGCGCGGCCACGATGGGAATTCGCTTGTATCTTGGGGTACGGCGTCCGAGAAGGCGTTGACTGCCACGGCGACACCGTAGACGGTCTCGGTCGGGATCAAGGCCAGGCCGCCGCAGCCGAGCACCTCGGCCGTGCGCTCGACGGCGAGCCGATGCGGCTCGCGCGTTCCCTCGTATACCCGATAGACCGTCTGCATGTGTATGCCAGCCCCTTACGCTCTGGTGAAAGTTTGTTTACTGTGGGGCATTCTCGCACGAAACGTTCAACCTATTTGCCCAGAGCGCATGTTGGTTTGGTGAGCGGCTCTAGTAGTCGGTGAAAGTGAGGGGGTTAATTGAAGATTTTTAGCGCGCAAGCGTAACGGTACGATCGGGAAACTCGATGCTTGCAACCAGTTTTCCGCCGAGGCTCTCTGCGTACCTGCTCAGCGTGTCGAGCCTCATCGAACCCAACTCCCCACGCTCGAGCTCGGATACACGTTTTTGAGAAACGCCCATCGACTGGGCGACCGACGCCTGTGTTAGATCTTTTAACCTGCGAATCTGAGCAAGCTTATAGGCTTCGATACGATCGCGAGTCCTCTCCTGCTCGGCGGTAATGGAGTCGCGTGTTATCCCGCGAGATTCCATATACTCATGCAGTTCCATCTCGATCGAGCCTCCTTACGTGGCGACGGTATATTTGCTCGGCCCTTGGAATGTTGATCGCATACCAACCGTTCCATTTTGCCCTTGACGATCCCGCTCGCGACTTATCACCCGCCAATAGCAATACCGCCTGGCGCTTGGGGTCAAAGGCGAAGAGGATGCGAATCACCTGCCCACCACACGACGTCACTCTCAGCTCCTTTAAATGATGAAGCTTCGAGCCCTTTACGCGGTCAACCAGCGGACGACCAAGGCTGGGACCTTCCTTCTCGAGCACCAAAAGGTCTGCATAAATCTGCTTCAGCGTAGCTTCATCCTGCTCATCAAGCCAAGGTTCAATGTAATCAAGCACGATACGGTACCGATGCAGCTGATTTGACATACCTTTCTCCTTCTATAGTAGAAGTTTTACGGTATATTGCAAGGACAAACTTGCGCAAATGTCTATTTATTCAGCTTAAATACGCTGTTTGGGCTCGGTGACGATGGCTCGAACGATGCGGGGACGATCGGTGAGGTCGCGGACGATGCACACGTCCGACAGACCCGCTTGACGACAGAGCTCGGCCGCGGCATCGAGGGCGCCCTCGTAGAGCTCGCAGGCAAACAGGCCGCCGGCGCGCAACATGTAGGGCGCCGCATTGAGCAGGCGGCGGAAGATATCGAGGCCGTCGGCGCCGCCCTCAAGCGCCAGGTCGGGCTCGAAGTCCTTGACCTCATGCGGCAGTGAGCGCATGACGTCGGTCGGAATGTAGGGCGGATTGGAGACAAGCACATCAAAGGTACCCCACTCTTCGCGGGGAATGGAACTCACCAGGTTGGTGAGGCTAAAGACGACCTCATCGGATGTGAGACCGAGCGCGTCGCGGTTTTTGGTGGCCAGATCGATAGCGCGCGGCTCGATATCGGTGGCGGTGCAGGTAACGTGGCCGCGGCGCTCCCAGGCAAGGGAGAGCGAGATGCAGCCCGTGCCGCAGCCGACCTCGAGAACGCGGGCGATGCGGGGCTCGGCTGGGGCAGGCGAAGCGGCATCCTGAGCTGAAGCCGTCTCCTGGTCGGCACCCTCGATGGCGATGCCGTATTCGTCGAGCTCGGACTCGGCGGCTTCCGCGACTTCGGCTTCTGCTGCCTGCGCGGCGGCTTCCTCGGCCTCGCGGTCGGCCAGCTCCTCGGCATAGGCACGGCTGCCGAGCACGTCGCTGCCTAGCGCCGCCTCATCGGCGGCCGTCAGGTTAGCGGCACGGCGCTCGACAGTCGCGCGCTCGTCGGCCAGCGCCGCCTCGGCTTTGCGGGCCTCTTCGACCTCATCGTTCCAAGGCAGCTCAACACGCTGACGGGCAGCAGCCTCGGGGCTCAGCACCTCGGCATCCAGATAATTGAGGACTTCCTCGACGAGCATCTCGGTTTCGGGGCGCGGAATGAGCACACCGGGGGCGCACGCGACGTCGATCATGCGAAACTGCGTGCTGCCGGTGATGTACTGTAGCGGCTCGCCTTTGGCGCGACGAACGACGGCCGCATGCATGGTCTCGAGCTGGGCCGCGTTAAGCGTCTCGTCCATACGCATATATAGGTCAATGCGCGCCAGGCCCGTGGCGGCGCACAGCAGCCACTCGGCAGAAAGACGGGGGTGCTCCTCGCCGCGCTCGGCCAGGTACTCCTTGGTCCACTCGAGACAACGCTTGATGGTCCAGATCTCGTTTGCCATGGGGCCCTCCCCTCTTAAGCGCCGGACGGCGCGCGAATGTCGGAGCAGATTGTACGCGAGGCCAGCGCATGGCAAGGGGCGATTGAAGGCGATTATCGAGAATCAGCCCAGAATTTTGCTTGGAACCTGCCTAAAATGTTCATTCGTCGACGTCTAAATCTGCATTCGTCAAGCTTTTGGCAAGGTTGCCCAAAACTGACCAATACCTAACCAAGAACTTGCCACATCGCTTGACGCACGACCCATCAAAAATCGCCCCGCGACTTCTTGAACGATTTTTCGAGCAATATTATCAATAGCAGATGAAGGCTGTTAATTACTTTGAGCAGGTAGGCAGCTTAATTTCTAACAAAGCAGATTAAATAAACTCGAAAAGTAATTTACCCAACCTAGTCATTTAAGAACGTCCCCAATGACTAAAATGCCATCACAGCCGACTGAATAAAATATCAAGGCAATGTCCCCAATGACTCCCTACGGATCATTTGACAACCAAGAAAACGCCGATGTTTTGGCAATGCCAGCGAGCGACGTCCAGAGCGAACAAGTTGGCATGAAAAAGGCAAGGCATAGACCTTCTGGTCATGCCTTGCCTTTT
>USOG01000153.1 GCA_900556365.1 uncultured Collinsella sp. | reverse complement strand
AGGAAGAAGCCCAAGAAGAACTTGATCTTGTTGCCGGCGTAGTCGGCAAGCGCGCCCAGAATGGGCATGAGCATGGCGATGACCAGCGAGGCGATCGTCTGTGCATTGCCCCAGGCGACCACCAGGTCGGCCGAAGAAGCGCCGGTATTGATGGCGTTAAAGTAAATGGGCACCACCGAGGTATTGAGCAGCACGAGGGCCGAATTGCCCACATCATACATAACCCAGTTACGCTCGAGCTTGGTGTATTTCATGGACAGGGACCCTTCGTATTCGCCCGATATGCAGTTAGTTCATCGTACCCCAATTGTCCAGAACCGCCGGTAAGGATTCGGCAAAGGGGCACGCACGGGCCCTATTCCTCGCGGTCGAACTCCTCATCGGCATTGAGCACGCGACCGCTGTAGTTGACGTGACTGGTCACGGCATCCATGTCACCGGTCTCGATAAAACGTGCGACCGTGCACTCGTAATCGACCAGCGCGCGATCAAAGACCTCGGGGAAACTCTCGTTCGAGACCTCGTCGGTAAAGGGATTCTTCCATGTCAGATGGCCCAGGTTACCGGTGCGCTCGGGCAGCTCCGTCGTCACGCGATGGGCAAGGCCGTCGAGCAGCGAGTAGTCGTGCACCAAGCCCTCAACCAGCGAGATCGCGCGCGTCTTTGCGGAGCCGGCCGGCTCAATCGCGCGGTAAAGTCGCTGCATATTGGCAACGGCAGCACCGTACTCCCCCGCCGGAATGTCAATGCCGTACACGCGTCCGGCAACATAGCTCATCAGCACGCCGGCCACGCGATTGATGCGATCGGTGGTGACGATCTCGCCCGCCGGCGGGTAATCGTCGACCGTAGCGCCATCGCGTTTAAGCTGCAGCATCAGTACATCCAGGTCGCTCTCGATCACGGCATGGACCTGACTGCTCGAATCCTCAAGCTCTGAATCGGACTCCACGATGCCAAACTGCTGCTCATAGACAAAGGGATGGGCGTTGCGGTCGAGCACGTAATGAGACAGCAGGCCCAGCGCAAAGGCACGACCCAAGCTGGCGTCGCGCGGCAGCAGATGCGACACGCCGTCGCGCAGGCACGCGAACTGGCGAGACATGCGCGACCGATGCATGACCTGCGCCAGCAGCGTGCAGTCGGAAACACGCGGTGTCAGAATGTGAAAGAAAAACGGGTCGGGGCCTTGGTTGCCCAAGATAAAGGCAATGCGCTCTTCATCGGACGTGATGACGCCCTGCGGAAGACGGTCGATGCTTTCCTCGCCAAACAGATGATGGGTGATAAGCGCGGGCATAATGATCCTTTCGATTTCATTCGATGCCACCCATTATGCCCACCGCGCGCCCATGCCAAACCTGCGATGGCAAACGACGGCACGCAAGCCTCTTACGCAAGCCCCAGGTGCGACTTGACCTCGGCGGCACGACGACGGGACACCGGTACCGTCGAGCTCACGCGGTCAAGCCTGAGCTCCATCAACCCCGTGGAGCCAATCTCAACATTGTGCACGTCTTCCAAATTGACCAGATAGCTGCGATGAACGCGAATGAAGCCCTCGGAGCCCAAGCGCCGCTCGAGCGAGGAAATCGACTCATTGATCAGGTACGTTCCCTCGGCGCAGATGGCGTTGCAAAAATCGGCGCGCGCCTCAAAGTAGCAGACGTCTGCGGCGGGAATGAACACCTTTTTGCCCCCGCGATCCACCGTCAGGCGCAAAGGCTGGCGCGGAGCGTGGATAACACGACGGACACCCAAGGCCGCCTCGATCTTGTCGAGTGCCTTTGACAGGCGTGCGTCCTCGACCGGCTTGACGACATAATCGACGGCATCGAGGTTATAGGCATCAGCCGCATACTCGGCAAATGCCGTCACAAACACCACGACCGGCGGCGTCTTTAGGTTCTGCAGCGTCTCGGCAAGCTCAATTCCCGAGCGACCGGGCATGGTAATGTCTAAAAACAACACGTCGGGCTTGTTCGACAGAATCGACTCCACGGCTTCGGTGACATTGCCCGCCTCGGCAATCTGACCCACGCGCGTATCCTTTTCCAACAGATAGCGTAACTCAGCCCTAATGGGAGGCTCGTCATCAACCACCAAGATGTTCCAGCCTTCGGACATATGTGCTTCCCCTCTTTTTCTCTCAATCCAACCGCGTGCTACGCCGTCAACGGCGCCGGCTCATGCGGCTCGCCGTTCAGCTCGACGATGACCTGCGTCCCCACGCCCTCCTGGGACTTCACGCGCATGCCGGAATCTTCTCCGTAAAAGAAATGGATGCGCTGAAGCACGTTGAAGAGCGCCAGGCCGCAACCTCGCTTGACGGAGCCGTCGGCGGTAATGCTCTCGGGCTCCTCCAGGCGATGTTGCTCAAACAGATGCGCGCAGACCTCTTCGCTCATACCGATGCCATCGTCCTCGACGATGATCTCCAAACCGTCATCGGTCTCGAAAGCCCTAACATGAATAGAAAGCGGCTCGGTCTCGCGCTGCGCGTGTTTGATGCAGTTTTCGAGCAACGGCTGCAAGATAAACGGCGGCACCAGGCTGTCGCGCACCTCAAAGTCGATATCGACCGAGACGCGCAGACGGCCGTCGCCATAACGAGCCTGCATAAGATTGATATAACGAGTACCCTGTTCCACCTCGTGCTCGAGCGTGGTGAGCGTATCGGAATCAGAAAGCGTCTGACGATAGTAGTTGGAGAAGTCGATCAGCAGCGATCGCGCCTTGTCGGGCTCGGTTCGAACGAGCGACACGATGGTGCTGATGGTGTTAAACAGAAAATGAGGATCGACCTGCGATTGCAAGGCGCGCAGCTCCACGCGGGCCGTAAGCTCGTCCTGGCGCTCGAGCTCAAAGCTCGCAAGCTGCGTGGAAATGAGGTCGGCAAAGCCCGAGGCAAGCGCCGTCTGGCGCATATCGATGCTGCTCAGACGGGGATAATACAGCTCGAGCGTGCCCACGCAATGCCCGCGCACGGTAAGCGGTGCGACAATACCGGCGCGCAGGCGCGGAAAGTAGCCACCTGTCTCGGTCGAGGCATCGCGCGAGAACACGCTTTGCTCACCGCTGTTGATCACGTTGAGCGTAGTCCGCAGCACCACCGGGGTGCCCGCGGGGCATTTTGCCGAGTCCTCGCCCCAGCTTGCCAACACCTGCTTGCCGTCGGTAAAGCAGATGGCAGAGGCGATAGTTTCGGACAGGATGATCTTAGAGGCGCCCAGGGCAGCTTCGGGCGTAAGGCCGCGCGACGTGTAGGCGAATATTTTTGAAGCGATGGCGAGCGTGCGGTCGGTTGCGCTCGATGTAAGGTCGTCGGGAACGACAAAGACGTACGAGAAGAAGAAGCACAGCATGACCAAGCCGGCAATGACGACAACGGCCGGAACGGGATTGGGATTATCGGTTAGATCCCAGATGAGCAGCAGGATAAGCAGCGGAACGACAATACCGAGCAAAATGGCTTGAACCACATGCTGAGCGGTACGAAAGACCTTGGTAGAGTTGTAGCTCTTGCCCAGAATCAGCCTATTGAGATCCACCGTCATCTCCTTCTTACCGACGCACCCCATAGCAATAAAGAGGGCCGCAAGCGACCCTCTCCATTGCATTATGCAATCAAATACTGTGTTTTACATCAAGCCATCGATGAACGGTAGCTTAGGCGCTGTACTTGTTTGCCTCGCCGAAGGTGCCGCCCTCGACAATCCAGCCGTCCTTCATGATGACGTCCATGTTGTCGGTGTTGAGCACGTGGATGTCGGCGGCGACGTCACCGTTGAC
>USOG01000152.1 GCA_900556365.1 uncultured Collinsella sp. | reverse complement strand
ACGGTGCCTTCGATTGTCATTATGGTGCCCGGTCTGTATCTCTATCGCTCTATGTATTACATGTGCACCTTCGACACGGTCAACATGCTCGGCTGGTTTGTGCGCGCAGTGCTCATCGTGGCGTTTCTGCCCGTTGGCTTGGGCGTGGCGAGAACCCTCACCGACCCTCGCTGGCGCCATACCAGCTAATTGGTGCAAGGGGGACAGGTTACTTTGCACCAAATGAGTTGCGGTGAAATAGGGACTGAATTGCTGCTTAAAGGGTCAAAACAGTCCGTATTCCACCGCAACTTATGGGGTCGGGGGATTATCGGTGCCCTGCATCTTCATAAACTCAACGCTTACGAAGCGCATGCGTTTCGTGCTAGGCTGGTTCCACCACATAAGTAGTCGCAGACGCGCGTACCACGGGCGGGCGAGATGAAGTTCCAACAGCTCCATCTTGCCCGCCCGTTTTTGTTGCGTGGCGCCGCGGTACAACACAGAGAGGAATCTGCCCTTTATGCCTATCAACAAACGAGAGAGCCTGCTGTTCACCTTTATCATGTGCTTTTGCATGGTGCTCTGGATGAGCATCTACAACGTTGCCCTGCAGCACGGGGCCATCAACGGCGAGGTCGTTGCCGCTGCGTGGCTCGGCTTCCCCGTTGCCTACATTTTTGCCATGTGCTGCGACTGGTTCGTCGCCAGCCCGCTCGCCAAGGGTTTCGCCTTTAAGTACTTGGTCACGCCGGGCAAGAGCTCGCCACTTGCCATGACGCTCGCCGTCAGCTCCTGCATGGTCGTTCCCATGGTCATCATCATGTCGCTGTACGGTGCCTGCGAGGGTCTGACGCACGTGCCCGGCGGCATCCTTGCGAACCTGTATTCCGTGCCCGCGATCTGGATGATCAACATCCCGCATAATTTTGTGATGGCGCTGCCGTGGAACCTTTTGGTAGCCGGTCCGATTTCCCACTTCGTCTTCCGTCGCGCCTTCCCTGTGGGGACGGTTTTCGAGGAGGAGCATGCCGAGCTCTTGGAGCAGGCTATGGCTCCTGAGTGCGAGTAGCTCGCTTAGGGATCTGCTGAGCGCGGGCGACTTGCTTGGTTGGAGCCCTAAGCGTGGATAGCTCTCTCGGCGACATCGCGGGCGTGAGCGGTGCGCATGACCGGAGGGCCCGTGCTGCTCCGTTGCCCGACGTGCTAGCGCGCAGAACAATCTGTTGGTGCATTCGGCGGCTGCTGAAGCGTTTCGGCAGCCGCTTTTTATACGGAGTTTAAATACAACAGTCTGTTGTATTACGTAGAGTGGTATATCTCTAGCAGGAAAAATGCGAGAGACGGAGCATTATGGCGTTGCTAGTAGGACTGGACGTAGGGTCGACGACGACCAAAGTTTACGCGATGCACGAGGATATGACCGAGGCGTGGTGGGGATATCGCCGCCACGGGGCGTGTCAGACAGCGAGCGTGCGCGCCATGCTCGGCGAGCTCGCCGAGCGCTTTCCCCATGAGTCGCTGCGCGTTGCGGTGACCGGCTCGGGTGCGCGCGATATCGCGACCGCGCTGGGCGCCTCGTACGTTCAGGAGGTGGTCGCCAACGCGCTCGCGATCAGCAGGTTCTATCCGCAGACGCGCTGCGCCATCGAGCTGGGCGGCCAAGACGCCAAGATGATCTTCTTCCGCACCAACGATAAGGGAGACATCGAGGTTGCCGACATGCGCATGAACGGCTCGTGCGCAGGCGGTACCGGTGCATTTATCGACGAGATGGCAAAGCTCATGGGGGTCGGCACCGAATCGGGCGAGTTCGAGCAGCTCGCAAGCCGGGGAACGACCGTCCACGAGGTCTCGGGCCGCTGCGGCGTGTACGCAAAGACCGATATCCAGCCGCTGCTCAACGAGGGCATTCCTACCACCGACCTGGCGCTTTCGGCGCTTCACGCGGTCGCCCGCCAAACGATCGGCGGTCTGGCCCAGGGTATCGACATCGAGCCGCCGGTAATCTTCGAGGGCGGTACGCTCGCCTACAACCCCACACTGGTCCGCGTGTTCCGGGAGCAACTGAATCTATCGGACGATCAGGTTATCGTCCCGCGCGATCCGCAGATCATGGTCGCGCGCGGTGCCGCCCTGTCGCTGACCGACATGTTCGCATCGTCCCAACCGATCGACCTTCCCGACGCTTTTGTCCGGCTGGATAAGCTCGAGACGGTCGCGCCCGCAAGCGGGGAGGGACGTCTTGCCCAGCCCTTTTTTGCCACACCTGCCGAGCAGGCGGATTTTACGGCACGCCATGGCAAAGAGACGCCGGCAAAGGGTCCGGATGCGTATGCGCCCGGAGAGACGGTGCGTGTGGCGCTCGGTATCGATTCGGGGAGCACGACGACCAAGTTCGCCCTGGTCGATGAGGCGGGTGAGCTTGTCGATTCGTTCTACGCGTCTAATAACGGCAGACCGCTCGACGTCGCCCAACAGGGTCTTGTCAGCTTGAAGAACCGCTGGGAGACAGCGGGAGTCACGCTTGCGATCGATGCCGTGGGCACCACGGGATACGGCGAGGAGCTTTTCGCGCGCGCGTTCCACGCCGACTACCATACGGTCGAGACGGTCGCGCACGCCCGCGCCGCGTGCGCATGCGTTCCCGATGCGACCTTCGTGCTCGACATCGGCGGACAGGATATGAAGGCCATCTGGCTCAACCACGGCGTGCTGACCGATATCGTCGTCAACGAGGCGTGCTCTGCGGGCTGCGGCTCGTTCCTCGAGGGTTTTGCCAAAAACCTCGGAATAGCCGTTGAGGATATCGCGACCGAGGCATTTTCGTCCAAAGCCCCCGCCGTTCTCGGCAGCCGCTGCACGGTGTTCATGAACAGCAGCGTCGTTTCCGAGCAGCGGCGCGGTAAGGGTCCGAGCGACATCATGGCCGGTCTCTGCCGTTCGATTATCGAGAACGTGTTCACCAAGGTCGTTCGCGTTTCAAATCTCAACCGTCTGGGCGACAAAGTCGTCGTCCAGGGCGGCACGTTCCGAAACGACGCGGTGCTGCGCGCATTCGAGCAGTATCTGGGCAAACCCGTCACGCGTGCGCCCCACCCGGGGCTGATGGGCGCTATCGGTATCGCCCTGCTCGCGCGCGAGGAATGCCGCAAGGGCGACGCCGGCACGTCGTTTATCGGGCTCGATGCCGTGGAGCGCTTCGAGCATCGCGAGTTCGGCGGCGTTACCTGCCGTCGGTGCAACAACCGCTGCCAGCGCGCGGTCGTGGCATTTGGCGACGGCTCGCTTTACGTCACGGGCAATCGCTGCCCGCGCGGCGGCGCCATCTCATGGGATGAGCTCGTGCGCGAGGTTCCCGCGGCGGAGGAGCTGCGTCCGCAGGGTGCTTGCGAGGCACAGGCACCCGGCACGGGGCGCGACCGGACCGCGGCTGCCCCCAATCTCTTTGTCGACCGCGAGAAGCTGCTGTTCGAGTCGTACCCCACGGTTCCCGTCTGCGGGGGGCGCGATGTCACGATCGGCATTCCCCGTGTGCTCGAGTTCTGGGACACCATGCCGTTCTGGTCGACGTTCTTCAGCACGCTCGGCTTTAAGGTGCGCGTCTCGGGACGCAGCACCAAGGCGATGTACGAGCGCGGTCTGGCGCACGTCACATCCGACACCGTGTGCTTCCCGGCCAAGCTCGTCCACGGGCACATCCGCAATCTCGTCGACGCCGGCGTCGACCGCATCTTCATGCCCATCATCACGACGGTGCCCACCGAAAACACCGCCTCTACCAGCGAGTGGATGTGCGCCGTCGTAAAGGGATACCCCTACGTGATGCGCAATTCCGATAACCCGGAGGAGCGTTTCGGCGTTCCGTTCGATA
>USOG01000151.1 GCA_900556365.1 uncultured Collinsella sp. | reverse complement strand
GCCGCTCTTAAGCGCCACCTGGAGTTCTATAACACCCACCCCTATGTTTCCGCCCCCGTCATTGGCGTTACCCTCGCTCTTGAGGAGGAGCGCGCCAACGGTGCCCCGATCGACGACGTCGCCATTCAGGGCGTCAAGGTCGGTATGATGGGCCCGCTCGCCGGTGTCGGCGACCCCGCCTTCTGGTTCACCCTTCGCCCGATTCTGGGTGCTCTGGGCGCTTCCCTGGCCCTGTCCGGCAGCATCGCCGGTCCGCTGCTGTTCTTCTTCGCGTGGAACATCATCCGTTACGCCTTCCTGTGGTACACGCAGGAGTTTGGCTACAAGGTCGGCTCCTCCATCGCCAAGGACCTCTCCGGCGGTCTGATGGGCAAGGTCACCGAGGGTGCTTCCATCCTGGGTATGTTCATCATCGGCGCCCTGGTCGAGCGCTGGGTGTCCATCTCCTTCACCCCGGTCGTTTCCAAGGTCACGCAGTCTGCTGGCGCCTTTATCGACTGGGCTAACCTGCCCTCCGGTTCTGAGGGTGTCAAGGAAGCACTGACGATGTATAACTCCATCGGTGCTAACGCCCTTGATCAGGTGAAGGTCACCACGCTTCAGGCCAACCTCGATCAGCTCATCCCCGGCCTTGCCGCCGTGTGCCTGACCCTGCTGGTCTGCAAGCTCCTCAAGAAGAAGGTCAGCCCGATCGTCATCATCCTGGCTCTCTTCGCCATCGGCATCATCGGTCGCGTCTGCGGCTTCATGTAAGCACGTTTCGGCTTAAGACCGAGAATTGCTAGGCAAGGGCTTTTGAGCCATTGAAACGGACCGCACCCGGTGGGTACACTGGATGCGGTCCGATTGTTTTATTTGGAGGGCGAGGCGCGCATGGCGCAATCTCAGAACAGCACGGTCGATCTGGCAACGCCGGCAACCTGCCTGATGGGGCTTACCAGCCACGGTAACGTGATGGTGGGCAATAAGGCGTTCGAGTATTACAACGAGCGCAATCCCGAGGATTATATTCAAATCCCGTGGGACGAGGTCGACTATATCGCCGCCGAGGTTTTGCGCGGCACCAAGAAGATCACGCGTTTTGCCATCTTCACCAAGGACAACGGTCACTTTACGTTTTCGACGCGCGACGACAAAGAGACGCTTCGTGCGGTTCGCAAGTACGTTGACGAGGATAAGCTCGTGCGTTCGCCCGACTTTATCGATGTGACGGCCAAGGGTGCCAAGAGCATCCCCTCCGTTATCAAAAACCTCTTCCACAAAGGCAACTAGCTCTTCACAAGTTGCGGTGAAATAGTTCCTAAATACGGCTTTAGATGCTTTAGGCAAGAACTATTCCACCGCAACTTCGAAGTCTAGTCATGCGACGTATGGCGATGCAGTAAATCTGCTACACTAGTACAACATGCCTCCGTAGCTCAGGGGATAGAGCACCGCTCTCCTAAAGCGGGTGTCGACGGTTCGAATCCGCCCGGGGGCACCAGGAAAATCGCAGGTCAGGAGTTATTTTTGCTTCTGACCTGTTCTGGTTTTGGGGCTAAGAACCGCTTCCGTTTGTAAATCTGGTAAGTAAATATTATGACTTCCCGAGTTTTCCACTGAAAACAGGAAATCACCATTTTGGGGATAATAGTTTTCAACAGCTGTCAGTCGGTTCCATTTTGGTGAAGCGCTTCCCCCTTTTGGGTAATATATTTCACCATTTTGATGATTCGGTAGCCCTGTATTCTTTGATAAAAAGCCTGTTCAGAAGCTTGTGCCATACCCATTTTGGTGATTCCAATTAATAGAGAAATAGATTATAAAGAAATATGGACGGCGATGCCGTCCCCTTCGCTCGCAGAGCTCGCTGCGCGGCCACGTACCGTGTCCTTGCCGCCGGCAACGCCGTCGATAAAGAATAGGGACAGCGATGCTGTCCCCTTCGCTCGCAGAGCTCGCTGCGCGGTCACGTGCCGTGACCTTGCCGCCGGCTACGCCGTCGATTGATTCGCTCACTTCGTTCGCTGATTTATTGACTAATCCGTTTTATCGGTAACACCAGTCATAAGCGCAGCAATTGACATGTTGAATCCATTGGCAATTTTACAGAGGTTGGAAAGGCTGACATTACGCCGCCCGACTTCAATGCTCGCGTAGTAGGAACGATCCATTTCAATCAAATTGGCGAACTGCTCTTGGCTGCACCCGAGTCCAGCGCGGAGCTCTTTGCATCTCATGCCGAATGATTTCTGAAGCGTCTTCGTATCCATGACAAAAAGAGTCATGGATTGTTGTACAAAAGCCAACGGACTATATACAACAATCCCAGTTAAGGCGCATAATTGTCTCTATTGGAAAGCGCTCTGATGCCCAGTCGGATAGGGCACGGAAAAGGAATGGAACAGCACAATGACCCAGGGAAAGCACTTCGCTGCCGGTGGCGATCACTTCGCCGCACTGCCAAACGAAAAGATTCACACTCCGAAGGGGATCGCGCGTCTGACCGTCACCGCGGCGACCATGGCCGCCATGACCGGATCGAGCCTCATCTCACCGTTCGCGGCATTCGCCCAGACCGGTGACGGGGGCACGCAGCACCCCGCCGTGATGTCGCCGATCGCCGCCCACGTCGGTGCGGCAGCCGGTACCGGCGCAAAATCCGCCGCACAGACTATCGCGGACCTGCAGAAGGCAGTCGACGAGGCGAAGGCGAAGGAGGACGCCGCCAAGGCATCCTACGATGAGGCCGCCGGTCCCTACAACGAGGCGGCTTCCGCCCGCGACCAGGCCAAGGCATCCTACGATTCGGCAGTCAGCGCCGGCACGGCAGCCGACCGAGCGGCAATGGACGAGTACGCCCGTCAGGTCGCGGAGGGCAAGGACGCCGCCGATGCCGCCGGCAAGGACCTCGAGCAGGCGAAGGCGGGTCTCGCAGACGCCAAGGCAGATGCGTCCGAGAAGGACGAAGCGTACCAGTCCGCCCTCAAGGCGGCCCAGGATGCCAAGGATGCCCTCGATAAAGCCAAGGCAGATGCCGTAAGCGCCACCCCGGAGGCAATCAGTGCCGCCGAGCAGGTCGTGCGCGACGCCCAGGCTGCCGTGGACAGGGCACAGGCCGAACTGGACAACGCCAACGCGACGCTTGCCGATGCCCAGTCCAAGCTGGTTGCGGCCCAGTCTACAAAGGATTCCGCCGATTCTGTCCTCGCTGCAGCCAGGCAGAACAAGGACGCGGCGGATGCGAAGGCCGCAGCCGCCAGCGCCGCCTACGAGAAGGCGAAAGCCGACCTCGCTGCAGCGGAGGCAGGTGCCAGCGGTCCGGAGTACGATGCGGCAAAACAGAAGGTCGCGGACGCAGAGGCAGCCCTCGCTACCGCACGAGCGGCACAGTCCCAGTGCGAGTCCGAGCTCGAGCAGGCACAGTCCACTGCGGCAACGGCACAAGCCGACCTGAATGATGCCCAGGCGTCCCTCTCCGTAAAGCAGCAGGCCGCGGCCGATGCCACGTCCGGCGTGAACGCCGCCCAGTCCGCACTCGATGCCGCGAACGCCGACCTCGATGCCGCCAAGCAGGCGAACGTCGACGCCGTCGCCAAGCTGGATGCAGCGAAGCAGGCTGTCAAGGACGCTGAGTCCGCCAAGGCAGCCGCCGATGTAGAGCT
Source organism: uncultured Collinsella sp. (assembly GCA_900556365.1). The sequence goes on along the minus strand of USOG01000151.1, from coordinate 213 downwards.
TGCGAACACCAAGGCCGCAAAGGATACCGCAGACGCCGCCGTGACCGCCGCGCAGCAGAAGGTCGACGAGGCACAGGCGAAACTCGATTCCGCCGACGCGCAGCTCAAGCAGGGAGCCATTGGCTTCTTCCGTGCCATGGGTGCCGATTCAGCCATCGAGATCATCCAGAACTGCACGTACAAAGACTACACCGAGATCGGAAACAGTCTCGA
>USOG01000150.1 GCA_900556365.1 uncultured Collinsella sp. | reverse complement strand
GTGTAGACGCTCTGGTAGTTCTCGAGCATGCGGGAAGCGCAGGTGGTGCGCGTACCCACGAGGTTCATGTTGTCCTTGATGGCCAGCGGCACGCCCGCGAGCGGGGGCAGCGGCTTGCCTGCAGCGCGGTCGGCATCCACGCGCGCAGCGGCCTCGAGCGCAAGCTCGGGCGACACCTGCAGGAATGCCTGGACCCCGCCCTCGCGCGCCTCGATGGCGGCAAGGGAGGCCTGGGCCACCTCGGTAGCGGTAAAGTCGCCGGCGACAACGCCCGCGGCGATCTGGGCGGCGGTTAGGGAATCGAAGCTCTGCGCCATTACTCGCTCTCCCCCTCTCCTAAAATGGACGGCACGCGGAAGTAGCGGTCGCGCGCGCTGCCGGCGTTTTCGAGCGCGACGTCGAGCGGCAGGTCGCGCTCGGGCTCGCGCAGGTCGTCGCCCATCACGTTGGACAGGCTTCCGATGGGATGGAACGTGGGCTCCACGTCGGGTAAGTCATATTGCAGGACGGGCTCGAGCATCTGGACGGCATCATTCATGTAGGACGTCATCTGGGTGAGCTCGTCATCGGTCAGTGCGATCTTTGCGTACTCGGCGATGCCGCGCACGTCTTTCTCGCTGAGTGCCATAGGCGCTCCCTTCCGCATAACAGTTAAACCGCTCTAGTATACAGGGCAACGCCGGCTTGGAGCAGGCACTTTACCCAAATGCAGCGAAAACGTAACGAGGGCGGCGGTTGGCAGGCGGCGGGCTGGCGATTCTGCAGCGAAACCGCACCGTCCATAGCGAAAACCGTCTCGCCCACAACGAAAACCATCACAACATTCGACGCTTTTCGCCAAAATCGCGATTTTCATCGAATGTTGTGATGGTTTGGAAGCCCCGACCACCACAAAGGCGCCTGTCCCCATTGTGGTGGTTCTAAAGAATGTCTTATGCCGAGGCCTTGGCCTTGCGGCGCTTGCGGACCGCGTGGATCACGATGTCCAGCAGCAACAGCACAATGGCTACGACCACGATGAGCACGGCGAACTCGCGCTTGCCCCAGTGGCGGCCGGCCAGCGACTTTTGCTTGTCGACGTCCTTCTTGTTGTACTTGGTGCGCACGCAATGCACCAGCAGGCGATGGTCGTTCACGCCATAGGGCGTGCAGGTGACGAGCGTCACTTTGTCGGCGCCGGGCTCGATGGTCAGCGACTCCATCTCCTCGGGCAGCACGACCTCGGAGTCCACCATCTTGTAGGCGAGCGTCTTGTTCATGGTGTGCAGCAGCACCAGGTCGCCGGGCTCCAGCGAGTGGATGTCGTCGAACATGCTCAGGTTGCGCATGCCCGAGTGCGCGGTGAGCACGCAATGCGTCGAGATGCCGCCCACCGGCAGGCTCGTGCCCTCCAGGTGGCCGACGCCCGCCATAAGGACTTCTTCGCTCGTGCCGTGGTAGATGGGCATGCTCACGTCGATGGAGGGGATCTCGACCCAGCTCATCATGGGGTCGCGGTCAAAGATGAGCTGCTGGGCGTAGGGGTCAATCTGGTCGGCGGGAAGCTCGGTGGCCTCGCCGGCAAGTTGCTCGTTATAGGAGCGCGCCTGAAGCAGAATGCGCTCGCGCTCCTCTTCCGACAGAGCGTCCACGGTGCTGGACACGGTGCTGATCTGGTTGAACACGCCCGAGGCCTCGAGCCGGTCCAAGATCCACGGCCAGGTCATAAGGCCCACGCCGATAAGGATGATGACGATGGTGATAAGCCGGTCGGCCCAGCGCGGCAGTCGTTTGCGGCGACGCTTGGGCTTTGGTTGAGGTTTGGACTGAGGGCTTGAGCCACCGTTGGCCGCGGCGTTATTGCTCTTCATATGTTTGGCGCCCTGCACCATCGCCAGTCACTCCTCTGCAACTCAAGTTGTCTAAACAAATAATAGCCGATTAGCGAGCTCATGCGCCGGACAACGCAGCTTGGCTGCACCGTCCGGGCCACGTAACCCCACTCAACCAATCAAGCCATATGTTGCTTTCATCGTCTCGAGCAACTGCGCCATCGTTACGCCCGCAACCCCAATCTGTTTCAGATTGACGTCGCCCACCTCACAATCTTTGACAAACGCAAGCATATCGTCCTTCAGTTCTCCGCCCAGGTCGACACCTTCCGACTCGCCGAGCAGCTGAGCAAGTCTCAGCGCATCGCGTTTATGCTTTTTTACCTTCCTCGAATCAACGTTCTCCCCCGCTTCCCTTCTAGCTTTTAGGTCGAGATACGCCTTCGCTTTGAACGGGACAATGTATTCCGTACCCAGGACCGAAACGCCGCCTACGGTCCGAATTCCCTGAAGGAACAAGCTGTAGTAAGCATCGTCCAACAAAATTGCCGACAGACTGCTTATGTTTTCATCAACGTGAATTGGCGCCACATCAATCCCCTCACGACCCTTTAGAAAGTCGGGGCACTTCGCGAAGAGTTCGATCATATGGGGGTAACCCGGCCTCTTAGGCTCTGTAAACCGATAAAAACATGAGCCTTTGCCTTCGCCCCAGCCGCAGCGGTAACCGCCATCACGCACCAAAGTCCATATAGCTTCTGCCGTCTGAGGCAACCGGTCATCGGCGACAATTACCACATCAAAATCGTGAGTCGCCCTGAACGAAAGCCCCGCCTCCGCGAGCAGAATGTCGCATGCCGTGCCGCCGATAAGGGCATACGATCCTGCAGCTTCTTGCATATGCTGCTGAAATTCCTGGAGGCCTTCTACAGCGCTTCTTGCCATGGATATTCCTTTCCAAACATGCGATCGACTTCGAGCTGAATTCGCTCATCGTCGATTGCCGCCAAAGATAGCGCAAGCGAAATGTCGTCGACGCGGGAGGAGCCGGCAAACACGGGCGCATAGCGCCACACTTGAACCATCGCCGTTTCGTTATCCGGCAACTCCCCGTCTGCGACTTCGAGGTCGCTCAGTTGACGCCATGCACTTCTTAAGACGGCCTTTTGTTCCATGCCCGGTGCAGCGAGCATCGAACGCGCAGCGAGCGCCGTCTCCCCGGCGTCAACAAGATAGTCGATCTGCGGCGTCTTCCTTGCAAAAAAGACCTTCGAGACAGGCGAGGAGAGCTGTGCCATGTGTTCGCTGAGCAGAAGGTCAACGGCAACAGGGAACACGACGACACGTCGCTCGCAACGCTCGCGCCTCGCGAGTCCCCTGTCGACAAGCTCGGTTATGGCCTCACTCGCACGGCTTGCCGAGATCCCAAGCGCACGACAAAGGTCATAGGGACGATATGGCTCCTGGGCTGCTCCCCAGATTGCGGCAGCCTGTGCGTTGGGTGACATCTTGGACGCGTGATTGCGAGACCGGGCACCGCCCCTCTCCGTGCAAGCTGTGCCCATAAATGGAAGAAAAGCCTGTCTACCGGGGCAGACAAACGGAATCCCTTGTGCGACCAATGCTTTGCGCTGACGTGCATCGGCATCAGGAAACGAAACGACAACAGGAGTCTCCGCGCGCAAGGCTAGCTGACTATAGACTCTCTTAACCTCGGGAAGTCCGACGCCAGTAGGCAAACTTGCAAGCAAAAACGAAAAACCGTTTGCGTAAACAGCGCGGACCTCAATCGCCCGCAGATGCAGCGGCAAGCGTGCGGATCCAGGCCAATTTTTGGTCTTGGCAGAGAGGCCTAGTGCTTCTTGTAAGTAGATTAGCGCTTCGTTCATTTCCATCGTTTTCGTTTGATTCCAGTTTAAATAGGAATTATACATTATTTTTGGAATTAACGAGATTCTTTTCGTGCATAAGCCAGCATTTGCGTTTTCAAAATGTCCCGAATCGGCTGGGCGATTCGGGATACAATGTCAATAGAAAACGACGCACCCCGC
>USOG01000149.1 GCA_900556365.1 uncultured Collinsella sp. | reverse complement strand
TGCCCATGAGCTTTGCAACGTAGGATTCCAGCCCAGTACCCGTGCTCTCAGTCTTTTTTGGCACAGATTCTCCCTTCATAGTCCACAGGACTCAATACTTTAGCACACACATTGACGTCTATACCCAAAAAGAGGACTGGATATAGGCGAGAATACGCTGGTTGACCACAACATCTAGGCCTGTTCTGTGCCTGCGGCCTCCAGACCGATCAAACGGAACGGGTCCGCCACACCGCCGATCGACTTTTGCAGTTCGCGTTGACGCTGCGAATCCTGCGCGGCCTGAACGGTCAGCGCGCGACGGGCCTCATCATCGAGCGAACGGTCCTGGCGCAGCTTGGCCTGTGCGGCACGCATGCGGCGCTTGATGGTGTAGAGCTCGAGCGTATCGAGCATAAACACGATGTTCGTCTCGGTGGGGTGCTTGCTCGTCGCCGAGATGCGCCCGGCACTCACAAGCGTTGCCGCATCGGGACACACCGAGCGCGCCGCATCCATGCAGGCTGCAGGATCGGTTCCCGGCGGCGTTGCCAGAACGGCCCATGCGATGGACTCGTGACGTGGGTCAACCCACTCGATGGAGCAGATGCGGTCGGCATACGTGCGGAACAAGTCGGGGTAGCTCGTGAGCATGGTCAGCAGCTCGCGCTCCCCTGCCAAGGACTTACGCTCCAGATCGGTAAGAACCATCGGCGCCGCCGCAGCCGGTGCGCCCGAACCGTCAGCCACAGGCACAGCGCCCATACCATCAGGCACATCGATCGGCGGCAAGTCGTCAACGACCTCCACTGGTGCAGCGCCATAGGCATCGAGCGGGACGTAGTCGTACGGTTCTTCCTCGACCGGCGCCGCTACGGCCGGAGTCGCGCCCGACGCCCAAGCGCCGCGACCGGCATCGCGAGAACTCGACGCCCGACTGCCCGTCCCGCCGGACCGCTCGGCTTGCGCCCGCTGGCGTTCATAGTTTTGCTCGCGACGTCGTTCCGCATCTTCGCGCTTGGCGACATCGCGAAACACACGGCCCGAGCTCGCACGCACGGTCTCCAGATCCAAACCCAGCAGATCGGCAATCTGGATAAAGTACGTATCGATCATATAGCTGTCGCGCAGCGGATAGATAAGCGTCAGCGCATCCTCCAGCGCCTTGGCACGACCGCCCGGCGCGGTGATGTCGCTCGACTCCTGCAGCGAACGGTAGACAAAATCCATAAGCGGCTCGGCCGCGTCGATGCGCTCCTGCAGCTCCTGGCCGCCGTGCGCCGTGATGAACTCCATGGGATCGTTACCGTCGGGCAGCACCACGCAGCGCAGGTCCATCGAATCCTGCTCGATAAACTGAATCGCACGGCGAGCGGCCTTCTGGCCCGCGGCGTCTCCGTCAAACATATAGACGATGCGCTTGGCAAAGCGGGTGAGCGTCTTGACGTGATGCTCCGTGAGCGCGGTGCCCAGCGTGGCGACGACGTTTTTAATCCCCGCCTCCCAGCAGGCGATGCAGTCGGTATAGCCCTCCACCACAATGGCGGTATCCTGCGCGACGATAAACTCCTTGGCCCAATTAAAGCCGTAGAGGTTTCGCTTTTTATGAAACACGCTCGTCTCGGCGGTATTGAGGTACTTGGGTTGGCCGTCACCCATGATGCGACCGCCAAAGGCAATGTTGTGACCCTGCTCATCAAAGATGGGAAACATCACGCGGTCGTAGAAGCGGTCGGCAAGCTGCCCGCGCCCGCGGCTCACGGCAACGTTGGCATCGATCATCTCCTGCGGAGTAAAACCCGCCTGAGACAGGTGCGACACCAGCGCGTTGCGGCCCGGCGCAAAGCCCAGGCAGTAGCGGCGGCAGACGTCGCCACCCATGCCGCGGCTGGCAAAGTACTCGCGCGGGCGACCGTCCTTACCGCGCATAAGCATGGTGTGATAGAACTGGGCGGTCTCGGCGCACAGATCGTAGATTCGGGCGCGCTTGGTACCGCGCTCGCGGCGATCTCCGGTGTCGTGCAGCTCAATACCCGCGCGATCGGCCAAATAACGGATTGACTCGGGAAAGCTCAGGTTCTCCCGCTTCATGATATAGGTGAAGACGTCGCCACCCTCGCCGCAGCCAAAGCAATGCCACACCTGCGTGGCGGGGATAATGTGGAAGGACGGCGTCTTTTCGCCATGGAAGGGGCAGCAACCCCAAAACTCATGGCCGCGGGGCTTGAGCTCAACCGTTTCCTGCACGATGGCAACCAGGTCGGACGCAGCACGTACCTGGTCTTTTTCCTCATCGCTAATCACGGATACTCACCCCCTGCTCACCCAAGTTATGACGGATATCATCGATATTACCCTCGACGGTCGCGATCAACTCGTCCAGGGAATCGAACACGCGTGACGGACGCAGCCAGCGCGTAAACGCCAGCGAAACAGAAGCGCCGTACAGGTCGCCCGTATAACCAATTAAGTTGGCCTCGAGATGCGCAGACGCCGCATCGTCGGCATACGTCGGCGGCAGGCCGACGTTCACGGCAGCGGGCCACACGGTGTCATCGACCAGCACCAGACCCTCATAGACGCCATCGGCAGGCACTTGGATGCCGTCGGGCAGCTGGATGTTTGCCGTGGGAAAGCCCATATCGGAGCCCTCGTGACGGCCAGCCGCCACAACGCCGCGCAGCATATAGGGACGGCCGAGAAGCTCGGCAGCCAGCTCCACATGGCCCTGACCCAGCTCATGGCGGATGCGCGTGGCGCAGATGGTCTGCCCGTTAACACAGAGCAGGTCGTGACCGTAAACGTCAACCCCATGCTCAGTACCCCAGGCGCGCATCTCGGGAACGCCCGAAGCGCCGCCGCGGCCGAGCCTAAAGTCGCTGCCGACACGAATGGAGCGAATGTCGATAACGCGCGACAACAGCGCCAGAAACCCTACATGGTCGAGTGCCGCCACGGCGGGCGTAAAGGGAACGGCCACCACCGCATCGACCCCGGTTTGAGCCAGGGCATGCAGGCGGTCGGCCGTCGTCATCAATTTTTGGGCGGGCAACGGACTCACCACGACGTCCGGATCAGGATCGAAGGTGACCACGACCGCTTTGCTGCCGTGATCATGTGCATCGCGAATAACCGCTTCGATCAGCTCTTGGTGCCCACGATGCACGCCATCAAACACGCCAATAGCAATCGACGCGGAACCCAAGAACTCGCACGCATCAAAAGCATCGGCAGAAACGATACGGGCCTCATCCAACTCACCCGCGAAAAAGATACGCGCGAGCTCGTGGGGCGCCAGCATCATCGAACACCGCCGATCGCCTGCGGAAAGACGTGCTCCATCACAAAGCGGCCGCCCTCGATACGAGCAAGCGCCTTCAGTCCACCATCGAGCACGAGCGCAAACGGCGCCATCGCCATATCGAAATCCGCAAGCGAGCGTTCAACGGGAATGCGGCGACCACAAAGCAGGTCGTCTGCAAGATTACCCGGCAAATCGACACGCGTGGCGCCAAGGGCGGCGATGGGATCCAGAGCGAAGCCGGCAGCGGACTCGGCAGAGAGCTCCTCTACCGCATGACAGGCGCCAATGGAAACCACGCCGGAGGCCGTACGGCGCAGCGCAGAAATATGTGCAGCACTATCGCAGGCGCGGCCCAGATCGCGAGCGAGCGCGCGAATGTAGGTGCCCTTGCTTACCGAAAAGGCCACGGTCCAGACGCACGAATCGCCCTCGCCGCTCACAGCGATCAGGTCGGCGGCATAGACCTCGATGGGGCGCGGAGGCAAGTCGACCGCATTACCCTCACGAGCGCTCTTATAGGCGCGAACGCCATTGACCGAGATGGCCGAAAACGCTGGCGGCACCTGCATCTGCGGGCCAAG
>USOG01000148.1 GCA_900556365.1 uncultured Collinsella sp. | reverse complement strand
CGAGCGCTCTTATAGGCGCGAACGCCATTGACCGAGATGGCCGAAAACGCTGGCGGCACCTGCATCTGCGGGCCAAGCATAGCGGCTAGCTGCTTACGGGCGTAAGCAAGATCGTGCAGCTCGGGGGCAACGGACACCGTGCGAACGGCCTCACCCTCCGCGTCATCGGTATTGGTCTCGACGCCAAACGAAATGTCGGCAACATAACTTTTGGTATCGAGGGTTAGCATGCCCAGCAGACGGGTCGCCTGGCCCACGCCCACCACCATGACACCCGAGGCCATGGGGTCGAGCGTACCGGCATGGCCGACGCGTCGCTCATGGAGAGCGCGTCGGCACTGCGATACCACGTCGTGGGACGTGCAGCCCACCGGCTTATCGACGGCGAGCAGCATATTCAATTGAGAAGGCGTACGACGAGCCATGTACCATCCAAAATGTTAGAGCTCGACGGTCACCGAAGCGGGATCCTCCCCCACCAGCTCGGCCAGCATGGGAAGTGCCACGGCGAGCGTCTCGCGAATCGTTCCGTTGTTGGAAAAGCCGGCGGCGGCATGATGCCCGCCACCGCCAAAGTTAGCAGCGATCTCGGACACATCGAGGTCGCCCTTGGAGCGCAGGTTGCCGCGTACCTTGGTATCGCCCTCAATGCCCTTCAGAAACAGGCAGACCTCCACGCCCATAACCGAACGCACCACATCGACCAGGCCGTCGCACTCATCCGAAGTGACGCCGCAGGCCTCGAGGTCGCTCTGGTACGCATAACTATATGCTACGCGACCGTGCGCCACGGTCTTGATGCGGCCCATAACGATGGACTTGAGATGCAAGAACTCTACGCGCATGCTCTGGTAGACCTCGAGCGCAACGCGCGCCGGATCGGCACCGTGAGCGACCAGGCGCGAGGCGGCATGGAACGCAGCGGCATCGGCGTTTTGGTACTGAAAACGACCGGTATCGGTCACCAGGCCGCACAGCAGGCAGGTCGCGACACCATCGCGAGCCACAATGCCGCAATTGTCCAAAAAGCGGTCGATAATCATGGCGCAGGCTGCGGCGCCGACGCACCTCAGGCTCAGCTCGGCAAATTCCTCACGCGCCGGATGATGATCGAAGCACACCACATGCGACGAGCGGCGGAGTACCTCGGCTGAGTTGTTCAGACGCTCGACGACCGGCACGTCCACCGAGATGAACAGGTCCGGATTGCCGGTATACGCAGATGCCGGCACCAGACGGTCGGCGCCCTCCATAAAGCGGTAGATGCGCGGAACCGGGTCATCGTCTGCCAGCAGCAGGGCAATGTCCTTGTTGGGGAAAAACTTCATAAGCGATAAGCCCAGACCCAGCACGGAACCCAGGGCGTCACCATCGGGAGACGTATGTCCCGAAATCGCAATGGAGGACGCACCCTCGATGAGCTCGAGGATGCGTCGCTGAATATCTGCAGACTCGCACGATGCGAGATCGGCGGAATTACTCATCTAAAGCTGCCTCCTGGGCGGCATCCGCTATTGGATAGCCGTCCTCGTCCTTTTCGATCGCAAGCGTCGCGGGAACGTTTTCCAGCGCGCGCGTGATGCGCTCGGCCTCATCGGTCGAGCGATCGATGCGAAAATCGAGCTCGGGCGTAACGCGCCAATCGAGCGAGCGGGCCAACAGGCTACGGATGCGGCCCTTGGCGCTGGCGAGCGCCTCCATGACCTCGTCGTAGCGGCTCGCGTCGCACGACACGTACACGCGCGCGAACGAACGGTCCACCGCGACCTCGACCGCGGTCAGAGTGACCAGGTCGAGACGCGGATCGGAAACCTCAAAGAGCAGGATATAACCGAGCTTCTCGCGAAGCTGCTCGCCCAGACGGCGGGTTGCCTGCGTTTGCTTCATAGCGCTACCCCCTACTCGGTACGGGCAACCTGGTCGATGCGGTAGCCCTCAATGGTGTCGCCAGGCTTGATGTCCTGGAAGTTCTCCAGGCCAATGCCGCCCTCGGAACCGCTCTTGAGGCTCTTGGCCTCGTCCTTGTAGTGGCGCATCGAGGCAATCTTGCCGTTGAAGACCACGATGCCGTCGCGCACCAGGCGCACGGAATCGGTCGCGGCGATCTCGCCCTCTTCGACGCGGACACCGGCGGCGATACCGACTTTGGGCACCTTGAAGGTGTCCAGGACGGTCGCAGTACCCGTGGAGACCTCGACCTCGGTGGGCTTGAGCATGCCGATGCGGGCAGCATCGAGATCCTCGAGACACTTGTAGATGACGTCGTAGCAACGGATCTCGACGCCCTCGCGCTCGGCGGCGGAGCGGGCTTTGCCGTCGGGACGGACGCCAAAGCCGATGATGATGGCGTTGGAGGCGTCGGCCAGGACGACGTCGGTCTCGTTGATGGCGCCGACCGCGGAGTGGATTGTGTTGATGCGCACCTCGGACTGATCCATCTTGTCGAGGGAGTCCTGAAGGGCCTCGATGGAGCCCTGGACGTCGGCCTTGATGATCAGGTTGAGCTCCTTAACCTCGGCGTCGGCGATGGTCTCGAAGAGGTTCTCGAGCGTCACGTGCTTCACGCGGCTCTGCTCCTCGATACGGGCCTTGAGCGAACGCTCGTCGGCCAGCGCACGCGCCTCGCGCTCGTCCTCGAATACGCGGAACTCGTCGCCGGCGTTGGGGACGGACTGCAGACCCAAGATCTCGACGGCGTCGGAAGGACCGGCCTCGGTAACGGCGTTGCCCTTGGGGTCGAGCATGGCGCGGACGCGGCCATAGGTGAGGCCGGCGACCAGCGTGTCGCCCACGTGCAGGGTACCGCGGGTCACGAGCACGGTGGCAACCGAGCCGCGGCCCTTATCGAGCTTAGCCTCGAGGACGTTGCCCGAAGCGAAGGTGTCAGGGTTGGCCTTGAGCTCGAGCACGTCGGCCTGGAGCAGGACAGTCTCGAGCAGGTCGTCGATACCGATCTTCTGCTTGGCCGAGATGTTGACGAACATGTTCTGTCCGCCCCACTCCTCGGGGATGATGCCGTACTCGGTGAGCTCCTGGCGCACACGGTCGGGGTTGGCACCCGGCTTATCGATCTTGTTGACGGCGACGACGATGGGAACGCCAGCGGCCTTGGCGTGGTTAATCGACTCGATGGTCTGGGGCATGACGCCGTCGTCGGCGGCCACGATCAGGATGACGATATCGGTCACCTTGGCGCCGCGGGCACGCATGGCCGTAAAGGTCGCGTGACCGGGGGTATCGATGAAGGTGATCTTGCGGTCGTTGATCATGACCTGCGAAGCGCCGATGGCCTGCGTAATGCCGCCCGCCTCGCCGGCAGCGACGCCGGTGTGACGGATGGCGTCGAGAAGGCTCGTCTTGCCGTGGTCGACGTGGCCCATGACGGTGACGACCGGGGCGCGCGGCTTAAGGTCGGCGGGATCGTCGTAGAACGAGAAGGTGTTCTCCTCCTCGGGGGTGATGATCTTGATCTGGCGACCCAGGTCGTCGGCAACGAGCTCGACGAGGTCGTCGGACATGGACTGCGTCATGGTAAGCGGCGTGCCCAGCAGGAACAGGCGCTTGATGATGTCGTTGGCCGGAACGTCGAGCGCCTCAGCGAGCTCCTGGACGGTAACGCCCTGGGAGACCTTGATGGCGTCGAGCTCCTCGGGGTTCACGCCCTGGGCCAGCGCCTCCTCAATCTTGCGCTCCTCCTGAGCCTTTGCGGCCTCGCGCTCGCGCTTCTCCTTGCGCTTTTTGCGGCGACCGGTGGACTCACGAGAGGCCTCCTCGACGGCGGCACGAGCCTCCTCGAGCACCTTCTCGCGGCTGTACTCCTCGGCCTCGCGAGCCATGCGGCTGTAGTGGTCCTCTTCGTTGTTGTGACCGCCCTTGCGCTTCTTGCCCTTGCCCTGCTTGTCGGGGTTGGGGAAGTCCATGCC
>USOG01000147.1 GCA_900556365.1 uncultured Collinsella sp. | reverse complement strand
GAGCTATTTCCGCGTTGCGCTAGCTGCGGAAACGCGGGACCCGTTCAGGCTGTTGCATTGAGATTGAAAATCAACCGAGATCTTTGCCGAGCCCATGCTCGCCGCGCTCAACGTTCCCGCCGAGACCATGCCGCTCGCCTCACTCTATCTACGCGTCTTTTTGCTCAGCATGCCCTCGATTTTGCTCTACAACTTTGAGGCCGCGATCTTCCGCTCCGTCGGCATCACCCGCATGCCGCTGCAGGCGCTTGCCGTGTCCACCGTCCTCAACATTGGCCTGGACCTCATCTTTGTCCCCGTACTCCACTGGGGTGTCGCGGGCGTCGCCATCGCCACCGCCATCGCCTACACCGTCAGCGCCGCTACGCTCTTTATCCGCCTGCTCAAGACCGACTCCGTCGTCCGCGTCACCCTACGCGACCTAGCTATCGACCCCGTCGCCCTCAAGCGCATCGTCAAGATTGGCCTGCCCGCCGGCATCCAAAGCGCCGTCTTTGCCGTCGCCAACATCATCATCCAGTCTGCCATCAACAGCCTGGGCACCGAGGTCATGGCGGCATCGAGCGCCGCCATGAGCCTGGAGTACGTGTGCTACAACCTGCTCAACAGCTTTAGCCAGGCTTGCACCACCTTTGTGGGACAAAACCACGGTGCCCGCCAGATCGACCGCTGCACCAAAACGCTCAAGGTCTGCCTGGTCGAAGGCGGTATCGTTGCACTCACCACGATCATCGTTATTGTCGGCCTGGGGCGCGAGATCTTGTCGCTCTTTAACAGCGATCCCAACATCGTCTCGATCGGCTATATCCGCGTATGTTCGATCTTCCCGGCGTACGCCTTTAGCATGTTCTACGAAAACATGTCCGGCTACCTGCGCGGCTTTGGTATCTCGCTCACGCCCGCCCTCATCACCACGATCTGCGTCTGCGGCATCCGCTTCTATTGGGTGTTCTGCGTGTTCCCGCACTTCCGCACCTTTGCGAACATCATGATGGTCTACCCCATCAGCCTGGGCACCACGGCGTTCTTTATGGTTGTGGCGGTGCTACTTTGCCACCCGGCACGCACCTATCGCGCCACCCAAGCCAAAGCGACAGCCCGCTAAACACCGCACCCAACGCCACGCCAGTCATTAATTGACAATATGCGAGCTCATATAGTCGATAAAGCGCCTCGTGGCGATGGGCATGGTGTCCCAGCTGCGCCAGGCGGCCACCACGTCGCGCGAGGGGGCATGCACGATGGGACGCACGCGAATATCGGCTCGCATTCCCTCCACAGTACGGCGATATAGCATGCTCACGCCTAGGCCCTCCTCCACCATCGCCATGATGGTGTAGTCATCGGTGACCTCGCTCGTCACATGCGGCGACAGGCCATGCGCCGCGAATGCATCGAGCACCAGGCTCTGTTCGCCCTCATCCAGAAGCACAAACGGCTCGGAAGCCAGGTCGGCGAGCGTCACCTTTTCCTTTGCCGCCAGCGGATGCGCGACAGGCAACAGTGCCACCAACTCGTCGTGATAGACCACGCGCTTCTCGAGCCCTGCGGTAAACCCACGTGCCGTAAAGCAAAAATCCACTACGCCGTCGTGCACCCATTGGGCGTTGCGCGTGTAGTCGCCCTGCTTGAGGGTAAAACGTACGCCCGGGTGCAGCGCCCCAAAGTCGCGGATCACGCGCGGTAACACGGTTCGACTCACGTTGGTAAACGTCGCGATGCGAATATCGGTCGACGAAAGCCCCAGCAGCTCCTGGCGCTTGCCCTCGAGCTCAGCCTCGGCAGTCACAATCTGGCGCAGGTACGGCAGATATTGTTTACCGTCGCGCGTAAGCGAAACGCCCTGCTTACCGCGCTCGATAAGCGTGGTACCCAGCTCGCGCTCGAGTGCCTTGACGGCCTGGCTCACCGCGCTTTGTGTATAGCCCAGCTCGTCCGCCGCGCCCTTAAGACTGCCGCGATCGACCACCATACAAACAATCTGATACCGCGATGCCATCGTGCCTCCACCTCGATATAGCTGTAAAACGTTTTGCCAGGGCTTTTTCTGCAGCATTAGTATTTCTTAATCATACTGAAGATACATTCGCTTTACTACATCCACATCTGAGAGCAGAATCCTTTTTGCGAAACCGTTCTGTAACAAAAGGAGTCCCATGGATCGCAAAAAAGCAATCGCGCTCTCATTTTCCGTTCCCGTCGCATGGGGCTTTTCGTATCCCCTTATGAAGATCGGCATGGACAGCATGAACGCCACGAGCATCGTCGCGCTGCGCTGCATCATCGCCTTTGCGGCTTGCCTGCTGCTCTTCCACAAGCACGCGTTGCGCATCAACCGTAACCTTATGGTCCGCGCCGCCATCATCGGCGCCATTATGGCAACCGAGCTCACCTGCATGTGCCTGGGCTCCAGCCTCACCTCCGCCTCCACCGCCGGCTTTTTGCAGAGCCTGACGGTCGTGATCGTGCCGTTTGCCAACGCCGCCCTGCTGCGTCGCGCCCCCGAGCGCAAGGTGCTCATCGGCACGGCCATCGTCACCTGCGGCATGCTGCTGCTCTCGGGCGCCGACTTCACTAGCCTGAACCCGGGCGCGCTCATCATGCTGCTCTCCGCCTTTATCTACGCTGGACACATCATTGTCGCCAAGCGGTTTGTCGAAGAAGTCGATCCGCTTGCTCTGGGCGTTTGGCAGCTGGGCTTTGGCGGCTTGTTCTCGGGCATCGCCGCATTCACCTTTGGCGGCTTCACGCTTCCCAGTACGCCCAGCGAGATCGTGGTCGTCGTTGCCCTCGCACTCATCTGCTCTGCCTACGGCTTTATCACCCAGACGCTCGTGCAGCCCCACGTGCCCGCCGAGACTACCGGCTTCGCCTTCTCGCTCGAGCCGGTCTGCTCCGCCGTCTTCTCGTTCTTCCTGGTCGGCGAGGTCCTGAGTCCCATCGCCTTCTTTGGCGCCGCCCTCATCCTCACCGGCGTCATGGTGGCAACCGTCGAGCTTCCGCGCCTTCGTGCACATGGACAGGCCCGCATGGCAGGAGCGCCCGAGCACGTCTCGTAGACCCCACTCCTTATGCAGCCGCGGCATAAAGATCTCCAGACGCCTTTACAATAGATGTCAACAGAGCATCTGCCATAAAGGAGCCCCATGGACACCGCAACCCGCGACCGCAACATAGCAACTTGGTTGAGCGATGCGCCGCGGCCGGTACGTGAAACTACGAACCAGCTGCTCGAGCGCATCGCCCTTTTGCGTGCCAAGCAAACCATCTACCCGGCACAAGACGACATCCTCAATGCCCTCGCCTACACGCCGGCCGACCAGGTCAAAGTTGTCATCTTGGGTCAAGACCCTTATCACGGACCCAACCAGGCCATGGGGTTGTCGTTCTCGGTCCCCGCGACGCAAACCAAGTTGCCGCCGAGTCTGCGCAACATCTATAAGGAACTCAAAGCCGATCTGGGCTGCCCCATTCCCGCCACGGGAGACCTAACCCCCTGGGCACAACAGGGCGTCCTGCTCCTCAACACTACGCTCACCGTGCGCGAGCATGCCGCGAACTCGCACGCCAAACTGGGCTGGAGCACGCTCACCGACTACATTATCGAACGCTGCTGTCAGCTGCCCCAACCGGTCGTCTTTTTGGCATGGGGCCGCTTTGCCCAGCAGATGGTCGATGGTAAGCTCGCCGCGACCGGCGCGGGCAAGGCAACCGGCAAGTTCTGCCTGGCATCCACGCACCCCTCGCCGCTTTCGGCCAACCGTGCCACGGCAGAACTCCCCGCCTTTATGGGGTCGCGCCCCTTCTCTGCTGCCAATCGGCTACTCGAACAGCACGGCTCGACCCCCGTCAACTGGGCTTGCCTCGGCTAAAAATCGATACATCAAAAACGCGCCCGACGGCTTTCCATCGGACGCGTTTCCTATTCGGGCCAA
>USOG01000146.1 GCA_900556365.1 uncultured Collinsella sp. | reverse complement strand
TTGCCCTCGTAGCCGGGGATGGTGAGCACCTTGTGGCCGCCAAACTCGATGGCGCCCGCCTCGTGACAGGCGACGTGACCAGTCTCGGCAGCAACGACGCCCTCGTAGGGCGCAAGCAGCATGTCGATCACCGTCGCGTTGGCCTGCGTGCCGCCCACCAGAAAAAACACGTCGGCATCGGGGGCCTGGCAGGCCTCGCGAATAAGTTGCTTGGCGCGCTCGGTATGCGCATCGGTACCGTAGCCAGGCTGCGGTTCCATGTTGGTATCGACGAGCGCCTGCAGCACTGCCGGATGTGCGCCGTGGGAATAATCGTTGTTAAACGCGAGCATGGCAATCCTCTCTTACCGGGTATCGGTCAGATGATCCAAACGGAGCTATTGTACGCCGCTGGGATAGGCAATGCGCGCGGCAAGGCACTCAAGTGCCAGTACCAGAGCAAAACCGCAGCTCACGTCACTCAAAAAGTGCGCTCCGATCACGATGCGGCCAAACGCGACGAGCGCCGCGACCACAGCCGCCGTCCAAAAGACCACACGACGGCGCGACGGCTTTTCCTTAAAGGCCGTCGCGGGAAGCCCAGCGAGCATGAGGCCGATTGCCGCGTGCGCCGTGTGTCCGCTCGCAAACGACTTAAAGCCGTCCTTGACTACACCGGCGGCAATATAGGCCCACTTGTCGGGGTTGCCGATCACCCACCACGGCTGAAACTCGAGTCCCTGCGTCACCTCGATCACGCGCATGCGTGGGCGCGACCACAGCGGCTTGACAATCACGTTGAGGATAATGGCCTGAGCGACCCACACGGCAAGCACCATCAACGCCCAGCGCGTGAGCTCGTCAGGCTCGGTCGCGCGCGTGAGGCGATAGACGATAAGGTTGGCGGCGATCACCAGCACAAACGTCAGCACCAGCTGAACGGCAATGAGTTTACCGCCAACCCGCAGGGACGAAACGATCTCGTAGCCGGCCAGGCCAACGTTGACGAGGATGCCGAGCACGGCGAGCCATTTGCTCCCCCTGGAGTCGGGACGCACCGCGCGTACGAGCATAACGCCCGCGACACTCGCCGTCAGCTCAAACGGCAGCTCGCCGGCCGCCTCGATAAAGCGGCCGTACATGCTGCCGATGTTGAACAGCGCGCTCGAGATCTGATAATCGAAGAAGCTGCCCACGCCCAGACAAAGACACAGGACAACCGCGATAATGGCGACATCTTTCTTATAGATGTATCCGAACATGCTTTCCTTTCGATGGAACCAGAGTGCCCAAATGGGGTGTTTGCAGCGTCGACTCGCTAGTCATCATCACTGGCGCCCAGCTGCTGCAGCAGCATGAGTGCCGCGGCCACCGGGCCGGTGCCGTCGTTGGCATCGAGGCCGCGACCCAGGCCGCTGCCCGCACCGGCGCCCGCCTTGTAGGGCACCGACAGCTTGCGGCTCTTAGGGAAGTTCACCGCGCCGTACCGGTTCTTAAGCTCAAAGGCCACCTTCTTGGGCACGTCGACGCCCAAAAACGTGATGCGGCCGCCACTGAGCGTGACGCTCTCGAGCCCCAGACGCTCGCCGCGAATGCGGATGCGCGCGCGATTGAACAGGTTGAGTCCCGCCAACGGCAGCTCGCCATGCGCGGCTTCGGTCTCCTCCTGCACCTCATCGATGCTCTCCAAGTCCTCGGCCGCTGCGAGCTTGCGGTACACGAGCACGCGCTGATCCACCGCCGGCAGGTACTCCTCGGACAAGAAGTAGTCGGCCGGCAGGTTAATACCCACGCTCGCCGCCTCCACGCCGGCGTCGTCATCGCCGCGCGCCTCGGCCACGGCCTGGCCCAGCATCTGCGTAAACAGGTCAAAGCCCACGCTCGACAGGTTGCCGTGCTGCTCGGCTCCCATAAGCGAGCCGGCGCCGCGAATCTCCAGGTCGCGCATGGCGATGCGCATGCCGCTGCCCAGGTCCTGGAACTCGGAAAGTGCGGTCAGGCGCGCCGTCGCCTCCTCGGTGAGCGGCAGCTCGCCCGGGAACATAAAGTACGCGTAGGCCTGCGTGGCAGAACGGCCCACACGGCCCTTGAGCTGGTAGAGCTGTGCCAGACCCAGGCGCTGCGAGTCCTCGATGATGAGCGTGTTGGCGGTCGCGTTGTCGATGCCGCTCTCCACGATGGTCGTGGCGATGAGCACGTCAATCTTCTTGGTCGCGAACTCGATCATCACGTCCTCGACCTCGCGCGGGCTCATCTTGCCGTGCGCCACGCCCACGCGCGCCTCGGGCGCGGCCTCGTGCACGCGCGCCACGGCGTCATCGATGGTCTTGACGCGGTTGGACACGTAATACACCTGACCGCCGCGGCCCACCTCCAGGCGAATCGCCGCGCTCACCACATCGGGGTCGTACTCCCCCACGTGCACGATCACGGGACGACGCCCGGTCGGCGGCGTCGTGATCAGGCTCATGTCGCGCACGCCACTCGTGGCCATCTGCATGGTACGCGGAATGGGCGTTGCCGAAAGCGTGAGCACGTCGATCTGCTCGCGCAGGTTCTTGAGCTGCTCCTTGTGCTGCACGCCAAAGCGCTGTTCCTCGTCGATGATCACCAGGCCCAGGTTCTTGGGGTTCACATCGGCCGAAAGCAGGCGGTGCGTGCCGATGAGCACATCGATCGTGCCCTTGGCAAATGCCTTGAGCGCGCGCTTCTGCTGCGCCGGCGTGCGGAAGCGGCTGAGCACTTCGACCTCGAGGCCAAACGGAGCAAAGCGCTCAAAGAAGGTCTCGTAGTGCTGCTGGGCAAGAATGGTCGTGGGGCAGAGCACCATGACCTGGCGGCCGGAGTCCACGCACTTAAACGCCGCGCGCAGGGCAACCTCGGTCTTGCCGAAGCCCACGTCGCCGCACAGCAGGCGGTCCATGGGCTTGGGCGCCTCCATGTCGGCCTTAATGTCGGCGATGGCCTCCAGCTGGTCGCGCGTCTCGTCGTAAGGGAAGCTCTCCTCCATCTCGATCTGCTCGGGCGTGTCGGGCGGGCAGGCGATACCGGTAATCGACGAGCGGCGCGTATACAGGTCGACCAGGTCAAACGCCAGCTTTTTGGCGTTCTTGCGCGCCTTGTTGGTAGCGCGCGTCCAGTCGGCTGTGTTGAGCCTGGTCAGGCGCGGCTTGTCGCCGTCGGGGCCAACGTAGCGCGTGATGCGGTCGACCTGCTCGAGCGGCACGTAGAGCTTGTCGCCATCGGCATATTCCAGCAAAAAGTAGTCGCGTTCCTTGCCGCCCACTTCCTGGCGCGCGATCTCGCTAAAGAGCGCGATGCCGTGGGTAGCGTGCACCACGTAATCGCCCGGCTTAAACGGGAACGTGATCTGCGTAATGTCCACCTTGCGGCGGCTGCGCGCGCGGTTGGCATCCATGCGGGCATTGAGGTCGGCGATCGAGAACACGGCCAGGTTGGCATCGGGCACCACCACGCCCTGCGGCAAGGCGGCATCGACAAAGGTCACACGTCCGCGCGAAATAGTGGGCACGGCGGCGCCGGCGGCAGCCTGCGCGGCGCCCGCCTCGAGCGAGCGGGCGTTGAGCGCGTCGGCCTTACGCTCGCGAATGGAAGCATGGGCCTCCTGGCGTGCGGCACGGTCGGCGGAATCCGCCGCTGCCACGCGAACGCGGTCGCCGATAACACCAGCGTTTTCGGGGGCGGACGTCAGCGACTCCTCAAAGGTAATGCCCTCGTCGCCAAAGGTAAGCTCCATCGACTCGCGCGCACCGCGGTCGGGAATGGCAAACACGCAGGCGTAGCGCTTGCCCACGACTTCCTGAATGCGCGTCATAAAGCGATTGTCCGAGCCCGCAATGGCCGGCTGCTCAATCTTGAGCTCGGCCGTCACCGCACCGCCGGCACGGATGAGGCTCACATAGTTCAAGCGTTGCTGGGAACCAAAGTCGAGTTGCTGGGCACGCACGTACAGGCCGTCCAGACGGTCGACCCCCGCCTCGCCGG
>USOG01000145.1 GCA_900556365.1 uncultured Collinsella sp. | reverse complement strand
CTGAAGCAGGAGGGCGTCGGCAACGTCGATGTCGTTATCGAGTGTGTTGGCAAGCCCGTCACCATCGAGCAGGCCATTAGAATCGCCGGCCATAAGGCCACGGTTATGATGTTCGGACTTACCAAGCCCGATGAGACGATCACCGTCAAGCCCTTCGAGGTCTTCCAGAAGGAGCTTGTGCTCACCTCGTCCTACATCAACCCTTACACACAGCGTCGCGCGCTCGAACTCATCGACTCCGGCAGGCTCGACGTTTCTTCGATGGTCGCCAAGGTGGCTTCCCTCGACGAACTCGGCGCCATCCTGTCAGACCCGGCCCTGCGTGCCATGGGCAAATATATAATCGATCCCAGCAAGTAAATCGATTGACACCTGCGCGGACGGCCCTCATCCGTCGTTCACGCACCCAGCTCTAGGAGACCGTCATGGCGCGAGCCATCTTCCAAACTATTTATGACAACGTGAAGCAGTCGATTGACGACGGCACATACGCCTATCAGAGTTATCTGCCTTCGGAGACTGAGCTCACGCAGCTGTTTGACTGTTCGCGCATGACGGTCCGTCGCGCCATCTCGATGCTTGCGGCAGATGGTTACGTGCTCCCCCAGCAAGGCAAAGGCATGCGCGTCATTCGCAACATCAGTGACGAGAAGAGTCGTGGTGGCGGCGGACTCGAGACCTTTAAGGAAATCGCAGCCAGTCGAGGCTTTGAGCTCAAGACTGTCACCACCGTCTTTGAGCTCCTCATCTGCAGCAAGGCGCTCTCCAAGATTACCGGGTTTCCCGAAGGCTGTGAGCTCACACGCGCCAAACGCATCCGTTATGCAGACGGACAAGCCGTGTGCTCCGACGACTCCTATTACCTAAGCTCACAAGTACCGGGGCTGACACCCGAGATTGTCAACGACTCGATCTATCGTTACCTCGAAGAAGATCTTGGCATTAAGATTGCCACGGGCAAACGCGATGTAACGATCGAGCATCCCACGCCCGAGGATACGCGCGTGCTCGATCTCGACGACTTTAACGCACTCGCCGTTATACGCGGGCAGACCTACAACGCCGACGGCATCCTTATGGAATACACCGAGACCAAGCAGGTCCCCGGGTTCTTTTTGCTCCATGAAACCGTGACGCGCAACGGTACCGGTCGAACCGGCCACCAAAGCAGCATGAACTAACCATCTATTAGTTGCGGTGGGATAGTTCCTAGAATTGCCAGCTTAAGGGCAAAACAGGAACTATTCCACCGCAACTTTTTTGGCCGGCGGGGCAGTACCTGTCCCACCGGCCATCATTTACGCTCTTTTAGCTAGTCCGCGAGCTTCTCCACCTGATCGAGCATCTTGTCGAGCTTGGCCTTTGCTTCGGCCTTGACCTTCTCAGCTTCTTCGTGAGCCTTCGCCTTCTGGGCAGCCCTTTCCTCGGCCTCGGGGTCGACGACAACCAAGTTGGACGCATCGTGTTCAACCAGCTTGAGCGCATGCTCGGGACACACCTTGACGCAGGCACCGCAGCCCAAGCAATACGTGGACTCCAACGCAAAGCGGCCGCTTCCCACCAGATCGCAGGCAAACGTGGGGCACACGTTGACGCACTCGCCGCACGACGTGCACTTGTCAAAATCGCACTCCGGCGTGCTCACCTGCATGTTCTGGGCAAGCTCGGGATGGTTTTGCAGAGTCGAGAGTACCAGTTGGCGCCCGTGCGTGAGCGAACGGCGACGCTTGGTCGTCGTGGTGCCGCACATGGTGTTGAGCGTGCGCTCCAGCTGGGTAATCTGATGGCGATGGGCCTTGAGCTTTTGCGTCACCGAAGCCAGCGCCGCCGTCGCCGGATTGAGCTTGGTCACCGTCAGGCCCGTGGTGCGGGCGATCTTTTCCATGTACTCCTTGCGCTCGTACTCGCGGCGCTTATGGCACTTGAGGCTCTTGGGGTCGACCTCCAGGCCCATACCCGTGCCGGACCACTCCTCGGCGGTAGCAATGGCCTCGCCCAGGATGTCCTCGCCACCGGTGTTACGGCACTTATCGCACACGCCCAGCGGCAGGTACACGCTCACGTTGGGATAGTCCGCCAGTACCGAGAACCAGGTCTCGGCCGTAATATCGCCCACACAGGCGACGACGACCTCGTTCTCGCGCGGCATGCGCTTAAGGGCACGCGTGCAGGTAACGTAGGCGGTCTCGTGGCTCGCAGCCGCCGAGACAATGTCGTCGTAGACGTTTTTGGGTGCAAGGCGCGGAGAGATGATCGCCTCCGTCGGGCAAGCAGCGGCGCACAGACCGCACTTGCGACAGGAGTCGAGGATCTCGATGGAGTCTTCCTCGACCTCGATGGCGTTGACCGGGCACACGTCCATACACGCGGTGCAGCCGCTCTTTTCGTTTTTGCAGGTCAGGCACGGAATGGTGTTGCCACGCGGACGCTCCTTGTAGTCGGCAGGATTCCACTGCGGCGCCGACGGATCGAGTGCATCGGTCACACCGCCAAGCGGGTTTTTAAGAAAGTCGAAACCCTTGCTGATCTCGATAATGTCATCAAACAGATCGTGTTCCTGCGCCATGCGCGGCCCCTCCCTGAGCAGTGCAAACAAGCAAGAGATAATGATACGCCATCGGCCCACGCCTCGGGCAAATTACACGCGGCGCATCTTTGCGGCAAATAGCCTATGCCTATCGCCGCCTCGATTGCACAAGGTCAATCAAGCGCCAAGCTATGCCTCGCACATGAGCTGCACGAGCTTTTGTTCGGTCACCTTGACCTGCTCGTTGGCCATATTACGCTCGTTTCTAAAGACCGCATTTGCAACACCCTGCAGGTCGCCATCGGAAATCGCGCTGCACGGACCGTCCATCGAAGCCGCCGTGGGGCATACGCACAACGGCAACTCGGCATAAAACGCAACGGCCTTTGCGATATCGAGCATCTTACCGCCGCCAATACCCACCACCATGTCGCAATACTCAGCCTGGGCTTCCTTAGCCATTCCGACAACAGCCTCTTCCGTACACGGACCGTTGTAAATCTTAAAGAACGGCTCGCTTAGATCATCGTCCAGAAATCCATCGACGATCTGCTTGCACAGCCGATCCTCGGTGCCCTGGTCAAACAAGACATAGGCAGCGCAGCCCAACCATGACAAATACCTGCCCTGACGCGAAAGCTCGCCCGGCCCCTGAACATACCGGCCGGGGCCGCCATAAACCATGGGAAGCGCCATACGAGAATCCGCCCTTCATCAAACAACGATTGGTGCAAACTAACCTGACCCCTTTGCACCATAGCAAAAAGGGGCAAAGCCATCTGCTGGCTTTGCCCCTTCCTTACCTAAGTTTACTCATCCATAAGGTAGTAGTGACCCAGTGCGTCGGCACCCAGGATGGCGTTTGCGACCATCTCGGGCGTCACCTCAAACGGCATATTGCACATGGTGTCCTCGGGCGCGCATGCGGCCTCGGCAACAATCATGGCCTGCTCGCGCGTAAGCTCGGCAACGCCAAGTTCCTTCATCGTGACCGGCAGGCCCAGCTCAATGCAGAAGCCCAAGACTTCCTCGAGCTTCTCGGTCGGGGCATCCTCGAGTACCAGCTGGACGATGGTGCCGAAGGCGACCTTCTCGCCGTGATACATGCCGTGGCACTCGGGCAGCATCGTCAGGCCATTGTGGATGGCATGAGCAGCAGCAAGGCCCGAGCTCTCAAAGCCAATACCCGAAAGCAGCGTATTGGCCTCGATGATGTGCTCGACGGCGGGCGTGAGCGCGCCCTTCTCCAGCGCGACCTTGGCCTTGACGCCATCGGCCATAAGCGTCTCGTAGCAGAGCTTGGCGAGCGCCAGGCCGGCCATGCCGCCCTTGCCGCCGGCGCAGGTGCCGCCGTCGGCATCGTGCGTCGCCTGGGCCTCGAAATAGGTTGCGAGCGCATCGCCCATACCGGAAACCGTCAGGCGCACCGGGCTCGCCGCGATAACCGTCGTATCCATCAG
>USOG01000144.1 GCA_900556365.1 uncultured Collinsella sp. | reverse complement strand
GGCTTTCGAAAAATGCGTCCCGGAATTTGCCTTTGGAATGGGACGTAGTTTCCCGTTGAGGTGCTTTGCGGAAAGTGCATCCCACTCTGGGCGGTCGAAGTGGGACACACTTTCCCAAAGGCGCTCCAACGGGAAATTGCGTCCCATTATTCGGTCAAGAAACGGGATGCATTTTCCCAATGAGAGCAAAACCGGAAAATGCATCCCACAATCAGCCCTCAAAGTGGGACGCCGTTTCCCAATGAGGCTCAAGCGGAAAATGCATCCCGGAATTTGCGCTCAAAGTGGGATGCGGTTTCCGGTTGAGGGTCTAAGGGGAAAATGCGTCCCAGAATCGACGCTTGAAATGGGATGCAGTTTCCCGATGAGGCACTCGACGGAAAATACACCCCAGAAATGGCCTTTGAGCTGGGATAAGATTTCCGCGGCATCTCGGATTCTCAAAAATGAGACACGCCGTTGGCGAAAATGAGACACGTGATATCGGGCATCGGATGTATCATTTGCAAAAATGAGTCCACTCCACTCGAATAAAGCGAGGTCCCTCATGTACGTTCCACACCCCCGTATCCGTAGGCTGTCGAAAATCCCGCTTGTTGGGACGGCGGCGCTTGCTGCGTTGATCGCCACGAGCGTCGCCTGCTTCACGGCCACGCCCCAGGTTGCCCAGGCGGCAGACGCGCCCGCAATCACCGATATGACCGAGCAGGATTATCAAGCCCTGGGTCTGGGCACGAGCGAGGACATTCCGGCCGATACCGTTGGCCCCTATTCCACTGATACCCCCACGACGTTTGCCACGCGCAGCGAGGTCTATATGGCAGCTAACGGTAGCCATGGCAATCGCTACACTCTGCGCGACAAGCTCGAGAACGTCGAGCGCGGTGACATTGGCGGCAGCAGCAAACTCACCGATGGCTATGGAAGTGTGTGGGGCGCCGCAAAGTTCTGGCAAAACGTCAACAACTTCGATACGAACAGCGATCTCTACAAGCATAGCGACTACGGTGGCGGCACCTGGTCGTACCTAAGCAACAATGAGTCCTCAACAGTACTCGCCAACGACAACAACGGTTTCTCGGGCATTCACGCCACGAGTGTTGAGTTCTGCAGCGACGCCAGCACGGGCAAAAAGAGCCGCGTTGCCGAGCTCCGTGCCTACGGCGACAGTTCCTCCACGACGATTGACGGCAAGTCATACGCCGGAAAGGTTGAGCTGGTCCTCTACTCGTTTAGCAACGGGCGTACGCGCACTCTCGACACACACCTGCCGGTGACGGTCAACACTAATATGATGTACGAAGGCCGTTTTAAGTACCTGGATGCCGGTTACCTGCAAGAGCACGACGCCGTCTTTGATGTCGAGGCGGGCGATGTCGATGGCGACGGCGTCGACGAGCTTTTTGTCTACGCGGGCTGCTATGTCGACGAGAACGGCGTGCGCAAGGCTGTAGTCGACATGTATGACTTGGAGGGCGGCAACTGGAAGCAAAGCGTCGTCAAGATCGATGCCGGTAACGCCGCGGACTACACCACGCACAACAAGGGCGGGAACGACTCCTGGACGCAGCTTCAGTCAGCTCCTGTCGTTTCGCTAGCGGCCGGCGACCTCGATCGCGATTTTTGCGATGACCTCGCCATCGTGGTCTCGGCACCCTACGGCAAGAAGAATATTGATAAGTCGACGCATTGCGAGCTGTTTTCGTGGGATGCATCCAAGGGTGCGCTCGTCCATGTCGATGCTCTGGGCGACGCGGGCGCAATCTCCCTCTCCGCGAACGGCAAGACCATGGTCGCTGCGAATGCGACGTTCGGCACGTTTGCCGCCTACGATGAAGAAGGAAAGAAGACGGGTGAAACCGTCACGGGCCTTATTCTTGCGGGCTATGACTGGCAACGCAGCGCTTTTGATTACGGCGCTTCTGACGGCAGCAAGGGGCTGTACGGCGCGCTGTACCGCTACGCGTATTTTGACTCGGAGTCTGGCGAGTTCAAGTTTTCCGATTGTAAGGAATACAGAGACGGGCTCCTCGCCTCCTATGGGCTGATGCATGTGCCCAACAGCGCATGGAAGGATAGCGCTCAGGATAAGCGCTATCCGTGCACCTTGGCGCCTATTGCCCTTGCCACTGCCAACCTTGACGGCCTGTCTGAGCAGCTGGCGGTTGACGAGGTGCTCGTGGGCGGCGATGTGTTCCGCGACTTTGCCTGCAACACGGCGCAGAGCGGGGCTCAGGGCTTGGGGTCCATGGTCGGAACCATGAGCATGAGCGGTCAGCAATACAACAGCAGCAACAAGCATGACCACAAGGGTATAGAACAGGTGTGGATCAGCGACGTCAAGGCGGGCAGCGTCTCGGGTTCGGACCGCTATAACGAGAGCTTTATCGCCGTGGTGGGCAAGCACCGCGACGAGGACCTGCGCAAGAACGATGACTACTATTGGATGACCGCCTCGCATTTTTCGCTCGACGAGAACGGAAAGGTGCGCCGCGGCGAGGAGCAGGTGATTAGCGAGAGCAACCGTCGCGGCACTACCTACGGCACATTTATCTCGCTCGCGCTGCCCGATGTCGACAACGACAGCGTCAAGATCACGTACAAGGACCGCTACAAGGTCTATACCAACCCGCGCGTGCTTGCCGTGCTGCAGGATGCGCCCTATGTTGAGGATCTGGAGCAGGCATACGGCTATCTGGTGTTGGGCGGCACGTCATACGGAGAGGAAAAGGGCACGGGGACATCCCAGGGCTATACCATTGGCGCCGAGTTGGGCGTTGCCGTCGAGGTGCAGACCGGTCCGCCCCTGGTCGCGATGAATGCTTCAGTCGATTTTGCCGCCGAGGGATGCTATGACTACCGGAGCGAGCGCACGGTCAGCGCAAGCGTAAGCTATGAGTCGCATGCCGGCGAGGGTGACAAGGCCGTGCTCTACACGATTCCGATGGTCTATTACGAGTATGAGATCGAAAATGAGGAAACTGGTGGCAAGGGCGTGATGGCGGCGCCCGTGTCGCTCGGCGCGCAGACCTCGGTCGTTAATGTCGAGGCCTATGACCGCATTGCCAAACAGCACAATATGACGCCGCTCAGCTACTTTTTGACCAACCGGTCGGGAGAACCCGGAACCTATCAAACGACGCTCAACGGCGAGATTCCCGTTGGGGATTCCTTTGGCCTGGGCAAGCCTGGCGTAACGCGCGCCTACACGCACGATGGGTTTAACGGCGCCGCCGCGCAGTCGGGGGCGAGCATTGAGCAGACCATCGAAGTCGAGGAGGGCAAGGAGCAGGAGCTCGAGCTCGGCTTGACGCTGAACGGCAGCGTTGTCATGGGCGCGAAGCTCGCAAAGCACGAGTTGTTTGGCGGCCTGTGCTTTGGTGCCAACGCCGGCTTTACTACGGGTAACTCCTCGAGTGAATCGACCGAATACGGCGGCACCGTCGACAACCTGCCCGAGGCCGCGCAGGGCAAGTACGGTTTTGTGTGGCGTCTGGGCGTCAACGCGGTGGATGTCGACAAGTTCGAGGCAGACTCGGGCGACAAGCTCGGCACCAAGGACACCGACCAGTTCTGGATCGTGGGCTATGACGTTAAGGACGTCGAGATGCCCGACGCGCCGGCCGTGACGGGCTTTACGGCAAACGCCGTCGATTCGACCAGCGTTATGTTTAGCTGGGACGATGTACTCGCAAACAAGAGTGGCTTTAGCTACGGCGTGGGCATGCTGCAGAGCAATGCGGCGGATGCGGTCGTCAATAGCTGGAAGATTGCCGACAACACGCAGACCTCGCTCAAGTGGGATGGGCTGCAGCCCAATACGGAGTATCGATTCGCCATCGCCGCCGTTAAGAATGGATCCACGACCGAAACAGGTATTCGCTCGGCAATCATCACGGTCAAGACCATGCCCGATGGCATGACGATGACCGTGAGCGGACCTGCGGCGGATGCTGCGGAGGGGTCGGATCTTGGATACGACTCTTCGGTTGAG
>USOG01000143.1 GCA_900556365.1 uncultured Collinsella sp. | reverse complement strand
ATGTATCTGACCGGCGTGGGCAACATCCGCGACGTCCTGCCGCACCCGCGCACCGTGGGCAACGCCGACTTCTAATCGTCGGACGCTAGCTCGCGTCGCCACACGCCAACGCTCATCGCATAAGCGTCTCTCGACATCGGTCGAGAGACGCTTTTTTTCAACAGCATCCGTCAAGCTTTTGGAAAGTTTTTGGTCAGTTGAGCGGGGCTGTTGAAAACTCGACCCGCCGTTTGCCGACGACTACCGACCGCCCAGAGCGCCCTGCGCCCCTGGGAAAGCCCCACGTCCTAGGCTCCATACCGTCGCCACCCAAAACGGAAAGGACGTGGGCACGATGACCGAAGCCGCTGTTGAAACCTACGACACCACGACGAGAGGCGCCGCCTCGATGGCAGCCTATCGCGCCGTTCGCATCCTGCAACTATTAAGCGAAAACACCGGCGAGGACAAGGCCATGCTTTCCGATGAGTTGATCCGGCGCCTCGCCCATCCCGACGACCCCGCCCGCATGCCCATCTCGGCGGCGCGGCGCAGCATCTACACCGCCATCTCCGCGCTTCGCCATGCCGGATACGAAATTGAGTACAAACGCGGCGTGGGCTACAAACTTCTTACCCGTCCGCTCGCCGACGAAGAGATCATCCGGCTCCACGGTATGGTCATGCGCAACCGCTCCACGCCTATCGCTATCCGCAAGAGCATGGCGCAGCACTTAGTTGCCATGGCGAGTGCCGACGTTCGCGGCTACCTCGATACACCCGAACCCGTTCCGAGCGCAGGCAGCAAGGCTACCAAGGCAACACGCACGCCCATCAAGCGTATCGACACGTGCGAGCTCGTCGAGCAGGCCATCGACCACGGAACCACGGTGAGTTTTGATATTTCGAGCGTCACGACGCGTGGCGAAACCGAAGCAGCACGGATGACACTCCGTCCCTTTGCCATCAAGCAACGAGACGGCATCTCTTATTTGCTGGGAACGGTCTATGACGCCCGAGGCGCCGATGACACGTTGCGTACCGTAGAGATTGGCCGAATGAGAAACGTCACCACACGTCTCCTCGACGGCAAGAAGCTCTTCGCCGCCCTAGACGAGGACGACGCCTCCTCCGCCGCATAAGACCCTCCGCCGCCCATTCGACTACCCGTACCGCCCATCCGATTCTGTATTAAAAAACCCGCCAGGCTGTTGTAAAAATGGACATCAGCGCTACTATAGTTCCACTTGCACTTTGTCCCAGTGCAGTGTTTCCAGCCATTTTTATACTGGGGGTAATGATATGAAGGACATCACCATCAGCCGCAGGAGCCTTCTGGTCTCCGCTGGCCTGCTCGCGCTCGCCCCGCTCGCCGGATGCGGCGGCAACTCTGGTTCCGGCTCTGCTGCCGCCGGTTCCGACTACACCATCGGCGTTCTGCAGCTCACCGAGCACTCCGCACTCGATGCCGCCAACGACGGCTTTGTCAAGGCCATCAAGGAGAGCGGCCTTAAGGTCAAGATCGACCAGAAGAACGCCCAGAACGACCAGTCCACGTGTAAGTCCATTGCCGACAAGTTTGTGGGCGACAACGTCAACCTGATTTATGCCATCGCCACGCCCGCCGCGCAGGCTGCCGCCGGCGCCACGGCCGATATCCCCATCGTGGGCTGCGCCATCACCGACTACGCCGCCTCCGGCCTGGTCCAGGACAACGACAAGCCCGGCACCAACGTCACGGGCGCTTCCGACCTCACCCCGGTCGCCGAGCAGCTCGAGATGATGCAGAAGGTCCTGCCCGACGTTAAAAAGGTCGGCCTGCTCTACTGCACCGCCGAGTCCAACTCCGACGTCCAGATCAAGGCCGCCAAGAAGGAGCTCGACAAGCTGGGCCTCGAATACACTGACTTCACCGTCTCGAGCTCCAACGAGATTCAGTCCGTCGTCGAGTCTGCCGTGGGCAAGGTCGACGCGCTGTACTCCCCCACCGACAACACCATCGCCGCGGGTGCCTCGCAGGTCGGCCAGATCTGCAAGGAAAACAAGCTTCCCTTCGTGACTGGCGAGGAGGGTATGTGCATGGCCGGCGGCCTGTTCACCCTCTCCATCAACTATGAGGACCTGGGCTACGCCGCGGGCGAGATGGCCGTTAAGATCCTGAAGGGCGAGGCCAAGCCCGAGGACATGCCTATCAAGCACCTCTCGAGCAAGGACCTGGTCGTCGTCAAGAACGACGAAATGGCCGAGGCCCTGGGCATCGACCTTTCCGCTCTGGACGAGTAGCGACATGCGCGGCGATGCGCCTAGGGCCCATGCTCGCACCGTTGCCGTGTTATTCAATATCTGAGCCATAGGGGCGAACGCCAAAGACCGGCGTTCGCCCTGCTTGTTACGGATGAGACAAAACATCCGTCCGCAGCTCTTTTATGCATTGTTACCGCTATTATGGTGAATCACGTGTCCACCCTATCCTAGGAGGTATGAAGCATGCTCATTGCATTGCAGGGCGCCGTTTCGCAGGGCGTCCTCTGGGGCATTATGGTGCTTGGCGTGTTTATCACGTTCCGCCTGCTCGACATCCCCGATATGACCTGCGACGGCAGCTTTGCCCTCGGCGGCTGTGTCTGCGCCGTGCTCATCGTCAATAACAACGTCGACCCGCTGCTCGCCGTGCTGGCCGGCATGTGCGCCGGCGCCATCGCGGGCGCCGTCACGGGCATTCTGACCACCGTCTTCGAGATTCCCGCGATCCTCGCCGGAATCCTCACCCAGATCAGCCTGTGGTCCATCAACCTGCGCATCATGGGCAAGTCCAATACGCCCATTCTTGCCAAGGGCACCGTGTTCTCGGCCGTCAGCAATATGACCGGTCTGCCGCAGTCCACCGTTGCCATCATCTTGGGCATCCTGCTCGCCGTGGCTATCGTTGCCATCCTGTATTGGTTCTTTGGCACCGAGATTGGCTCGGCGCTGCGCGCCACTGGCAACAACGAGTACATGATCCGCGCTCTGGGCGTCAACACCAACTCCACCAAGATGATCGCCCTCGTGCTCTCCAACGCCCTCATCGGCCTTTCGGGCGCGCTCATCTGCCAGAGCCAAAAGTATGCCGACATTGGTATGGGCACCGGTGCCATCGTTATCGGTCTTGCCGCCATTGTTATCGGTGAGGTGCTCGGCCGTCTGCTGCCCGGCGGCCTCACGCAGTTTAGCGTCCGTCTTGCCTCCGCCGTCTTTGGCTCCGTGGTGTACTTCCTTATCCGCGCCATCGTGCTGCAGTTGGGCATGGACGCCAACGACATGAAGCTGCTCTCCGCCGTAATTGTCGCTGTGGCCCTGTGCGTGCCCGTGGTTTGGGAGCGCTATAAGCTCCGCAGCTCCTACACGAAGGGGGATGAGGCAGATGCTTAAGCTCTCGCACGTCAAGAAGACCTTTAACAAGGGCACCGTCACCGAGAAGCGCGCGCTCACCGGCGTCGACCTCACCCTAAATGACGGCGACTTTGTAACCGTGATCGGCGGCAACGGCGCCGGCAAGTCCACGCTGCTCAACATGATCGCCGGCGTGTACCCGCTCGATTCGGGCGTTATTGAGCTCGACGGCACCGACATCTCGCGCCTGAGCGAGTCGCAACGCGCCAAGTACCTGGGCCGCGTGTTTCAGGACCCCATGCGCGGTACCGCTGCCGACATGCAGATCGCCGAGAACCTGGCCCTCGCCAAGCGTCGCGGCCAGCGTCGCGGCCTTTCGTGGGGCGTCACCAAGGCCGAGAAAGATGAGTACGTCGAGCTGCTCAAGCGCCTGGACCTTGGTCTGGACACGCGTCTCAACGCCAAGGTCGGCCTGCTCTCGGGTGGCCAGCGCCAGGCACTCACCCTGCTGATGGCCACGCTCACCAGGCCGCGCCTGCTGCTGCTCGACGAGCACACCGCGGCCCTCGACCCCAAGACGGCCTCTAAGGTGCTTAACCTGACCGAGGAGATCGTCGACGAGAACCACCTGACCACGCTCATGGTCACGCACAACATGAACGACGCCATCCG
>USOG01000142.1 GCA_900556365.1 uncultured Collinsella sp. | reverse complement strand
TGCGACAAGGATCTGCCGGGCGTGTTTGGACACGGCTGCGTCTTGCTGCTGCAGGGTATTGCCCGCGAGCACTCGCTCAACCGCGCCGCCAAGAGCATGGGCATGGCGTATTCCAAGGCCTGGCGTATTGTGAACGAGGCTGAAGGGCAGCTGGGCTGCAAACTCATCGAGCGCGACGGCGCCCGCGGATCCACGCTCACGCCGGCCGGCGAGCGAGCCATCGCGGTCTACGAGGAGCTGCAGGCCGACATCAACAACGTCATCGCCACCAAAGCAAACGACCTCATCGCCAGCATCAAAGAGTAGCCAATTTGGGATGGGGCTTTTAGCTACCCAACCCCTTCTCATAAGTTGCGGTGAAATAGGGACTGTTTATGCGGTTAAAGCCGTAAATCAATCCATATTTCACCGCAACTTATGAAGTCGAGGATGATTTAGCTAGTTGCGGAGGGCATTATCTAGGGTGGCGGCCACGATCAAGGGGTCGTCGGTGCCGGCGAAGAGGCGGATGGTGCTCCCCTGCTTGCCGCGTGGAGCCGAAAGGCGCGTCGTTGCGCCGCCGGCGGGCGATGTGCGAAACTCCCCCGGCAAAGCATCGAACAGCTCCCCCGCGCTACGCTCGATAAGGTCAAATTCAACTGCCGGGCCAAAGCCGTGCTCGAGGATTCCCGTTGCAGCCGCATGGTCGGGATGCGAGCTCAGCCCGGGATAGCGCACGTTGCGCACAATCTCATTGGCGGCCAGATACTCGGCCAGCGCACGTGCGCGGTCGAAATGTGCCTGCATGCGGACATCGAGCGAGTCCAACCCGCACGCCAGCGCACCGGCCTCGTCAGCAGGCATATCAAGCTTGGCCAAGCCACAGCCCTCAAGCAGGGCATGCGCGCACTCGGCCGCGGCATCCACGCGATGGTGCTTGAGCTGCGAGCGCGCGACCGATACGGCAACCAACTTGCGCGGAGCCTTGCCGGCGCACACGCGGTCGAGCGCCTCGAGCGACAGCGCAGAACCCAGCCGCAGCGAATCGCAGCCAAAAGCTGACGCCACGGTGTTGTCCACAACCAGCAGCGCATGGGCCTCACGCGCCGCCCGACCCAGCGCACGAAGATCAGGCACACGCAGACCAAACCCGCCGATGGAGTTGACGAGCCACCACAGGTGCGGACCCTCAGCGTCAAACGAGCCGGCAAAGCCACCGGACGCCGCAGCAAACGCCTCGACAGACGGCTCCCCCACCATCACAACATCGCAGCCGTCAAATCCGCTCGCAAACGCATCGGCAAAGTCATCCGCAAAGGCCACCAGGCGATCGCCGGGCCGTACAATCCCCAGCAACGACAGCGCTGCCGGCACATGCGACGCCGCAAGCAACCGCGCCTCACGCGCGCTGGCCCTAAAAGCCCAGGCCTCTTCTAGCTGCTGTACGCCCATACGGCACCTTCCCTCCAAAACAAAAACCCACGATGCGGATGTTTCCCGCATCGTAGGCTACGGCTGCAGTATAGCGCCGATATGCGACGAATCGCTTAGATGTTGAGCGCGTGGTAGGTCACATTCGCGCCCGGAGCGTCAACGGTCACGCCATAGGCCTCGGGATAGATGCGCGTCGAGAACACGAGCGCACCATCGTTCACAAACACCTCGACCGAGGAAACATCGCCAACAATGCGCACGTTACTAACCTCGTCGACGGGCTCCCAACGCACGGTACGACCGCAGCCGGCAGAAGCGCGACTCTCATCGGTAAATCGCATCTCAAAGCGCGCGGGCAGTTCGCCCTCGGCGGGCACAAACGCCAGCTTCAGCTCGCCATCAACGGTCGCGGTAAACGCGCCGTCGACACCGTCAACAACAACGTCAAAGCAGGTATCGCCGGCAACCTCCAACGAGCCCTCCCCCACACGCACCGAGGCATAATGGTGCTCAATCTCGCGCGCCGGCTGCTGCAGCACTACGCCGCCGGCACCGGCTGTAAGCTCACGCGGCACCGTCATGCAGTGCTGCCAGCCGCACGCCACGGTAGGCGCGTTGCCATAGGTTGGCTCATCGGGCATGCCCATCCAGCCGATCAGAATGTGGCGACCGTCCTGGGCCGTAAACTCCTGCGGAGCATAGAAGTCAAAACCGGCGTCCCACAGGCGGAAATCGCCAAGCTCATAGGCACCGTCACCACCGGTAATGTCGCCTGTTACAGGCATGTAGCCAGCAGCGTATACGTTGCCGCGGTCCCAACGACCGCCCTCGAGCCCCTGGGGCGAGAAGGACAGCCACTTCGCCGGTACACCGCCATCCGCCTCAAGCTCAAGGTATCCCGGGCACTCCCACATAAAGCCAAAGCGCTCGGGCGTAGACACACGGCTCTCGAGCTCCCAGCTCAGCATATCGGGCGAGCCATACACCAGGATCTCGCCCACATCGCGCCCGGCACCCTCGCCGTGCATGGCACAAAAACGGCTCTCGACATGAGGACCGTCAACGCGACGACGCGCGCCCAGCACCATGTGGTAACGCCCGTCATCATCGCGCCACACCTTGGGGTCACGCACGTGGCAGGTCAAATCCTCGGGATAATCATCAGACGCCAGCACCACGCGCTTTTGGCTGAACTCCCGACCGGCAAGGCCATCAACGCTCTCGACATAAACAGTATCGGCTCGTCGACCGGTATTGACGTAGTCGTACGTACCGTCCGCATCGGAAAGCTTAACGTTGCCCGTATAGAGCACGCGAATGCGACCGTCCTCGACAAGCGCGGAGCCCGAATACACGCCATGGCAATCGAACGGCTCGTCGGGCAACAGCGGGGCGCCAACATATTCCCAGTTCATAAGGTCGCGGCTTGTGGCATGACCCCAGGCCTTAACGCCGCCCTCGACATCAAACGGCGCATACTGAAAATAGGCATGGAACACGCCTCCCGCCTGGCAAAGACCGTTGGGATCGTTGAGCCAACCCGCCGGCGGCATAATATGGAAGTGCTGGCCATACGCGCCATGACCACGCTCAGAGGCGGCAGCGTCAACAGCGGCAACCAGCTTTGCAAGGTCGCGACCAAGTGCATTAGACATATCAAAGTCCTAACGGATCGAAAGTAACAAGGCACCAGAGATCGGCACCAGATACGGAAAACGCCCGCGAGCATACAACCCGCGGGCATCCCCTCAATCAAAAGCTCTTAGGCCTGCTCGGAAGCCTTGGGCTCGTCCTTGTACAGGACAAACGAGATAGCAAAGGACACGACCGCGGCGACCGCAAACATGATCGCGTACTGCACGGGCTGTGCCAGGCACAGCAGGATACCGAAGATACCGGTAACGCCCGTGCCGGAAGCAGCAAGCGAGGTGAGTGCGCAGACCAGGGCACCGCAACCGCCGCCGATGCAGCCGGCGATGAAGGGCTTAAAGAAGCGCAGGTTCACACCAAAGATGGCGGGCTCGGTAATACCCATGAAGGCGGACAGAGCCGAAGGAAGCGCCAGACCCTTGATCTTGGCATCGCGGGTCTTAAAGGCAACGGCGAGCGCGGCACCACCCTGGGCGATGTTGGCGGCGCTGGCGATGGGCAGCCAGTAGGTCACGCCGTACTGGGCGAGCTGGCCCAGGTCGATGGCGGTGTACATCTGGTGGATACCGGTAACGACCGTGGGGGCATAGAACAGGCCGACGATAAAGGAACCGATGCCGAAGGGCAGGGTCAGCAGGGCCTGGATCAGACCGAGGATGGCGTTCTCGGCCCACACGAAGATGGGGCCGACGGCAACGAGCGTCACGAGCACGGTCACGAACACCGAGACGAGCGGGGTCACAAAGAGGTCAAACATCTCGGGGACAACCTTGTGGAGGCGCTTCTCGAGGAAGGCCAGAATGGCGCAGGCGATGACGATCGGGATCACATGGCCCTGATAACCGACCCACTCAAAGCTGTACACGCCGGGAATGACGGTGACCATGGTCTGCACGCCCTCGGAGGCAACCGTATAGGCGCTCTGCAGCGAGGAGTTGATAAACGCACCGCCGACGACGGCGCCCAGATACGGGTTGGCGCCAAAGGCCTTAGCGGCGGAGTAACCGATCAGGATCTGCAGAATGCCAAAGGACGT
>USOG01000141.1 GCA_900556365.1 uncultured Collinsella sp. | reverse complement strand
GAGCAACTGACCCGCCACCTTAAAGAGGCCGTTTTCGCCCCTGTTCGAATCGCAGGCGACACCATTACTCCCGTCTGCCTTGTCGTCCCGGCCTTTTACGAGCACTTAACCCATCAAGCGACCGCCGTTTTAGGCGAACTCGACCGTCGCCTTCGCACGGCCGGCGGGCTTGTTCCCAACGACAGCCTCCCCATACCCGAGGCGGAGCGCAAAAGCGCCATAGCCGAACGTATCGACTCGCTCACGGGCCTCTATCGACCCAGCGAATTTATGCGGCGCGCCAACGCATTTCTCGAAACAAGGCGCAACGGCACCTGGTGCATCGCCACGGTCGACATGGGCCACATGCGCCTGTTTAATGAATGGCACGGCCAGGCCGAGGGCGACCGCGTACTCGCCGATGTGGGCACGGTCCTCAAGGACATCGAGAATGCCGATATGGGCGTCGCAGGGTACTGGGGCCAAGATGACTTTTGTGTACTCATCCCCTTTAAGCGCATCACCGTCCATCAAATCTACAACCGTGTTCGTGAGGCAGTAGCCAGACATGATGATGGCGTAGGTTTCTGGCCGTCCATGGGCGTTTACCCCATCGACTCCAATGAGGAAATCACCATCGATGCGCAGGCAAAGGCCATGTTTACCAATCGACGCGCAAAAAACGACTTTAAGGAGCGCATTGCCATTTTCCGCCCCGCGGAGTACGAGCGCGAAGTCGCGTTCCACCGCACGCTGACCGAATTCCAGTACGCGCTGTCAAATGGTCGCATCACGTACTATCTTCAGCCCCAGGTCGATATGGAAACCGGCGAGATTATTGGCGCCGAAGCACTCACCCGCTGGATTGACAAGGACGGCTCTCTCATTTCGCCCGCAACGTTTATCCCCGCACTCGAGGAAAGCGGCTTTGTAGTGACACTCGACAAGTACATTTGGCAGGGTGTCGCCATATGGCTTCGCGAGCGTCTCGATCGCCGTCTTCGCGTGGTTCCGGTCTCGCTTAATGTGTCGCGCGTGGATATCCTTGCCTGCGACGTTGCCGAACATATGGGGGCGCTCGCCGCCCAATACAACCTACCGCCCGAGCTCATGCGTATCGAGATCACCGAGACGGCTTATACGGGAGAATCCGAGGCCGTGGATAAGCTGACCGCAGATCTGCACACCCGCGGCTTCTCGACCTATATGGACGATTTTGGCACCGGTCAGTCCACGCTCGCGATGCTCAAGAACGTCAACGTCGACGTCATCAAGCTCGACCGCACCTTTGTGCCCACCGACCGCGATCAAGGCCGCAGCACGCAAATCATTTCATCGATGCTCGAAATGGCGCAGTCGCTCCATCTGCCCGTCGTGGTCGAAGGCGTCGAGACAAATGAGCAGGCGAACATGCTACGACAAATGGGCGCCCGCTACGCTCAGGGCTTTCTCTACTACCGCCCCATGCCGGCGAAGGATTTTGAGGCATTGCTCGATGGTGGCAATAACAACTGATACGCTCGCGCGCAAAACGCCACCGTCGAAGGGGATATTTGTCTCCATTAGCTAACTTATATCCCCAATTCAAACCGAATTGGGGATATGATACAAACCGTTGTTCCGCCCAAGGAGGTTATCCATCATGAACGAGTCATATCGCCTGGGCGAGCAATCGATTATTGCCTATCTTCAGCGACTTGCGAACGGCGTCTCGACCGCTGAACTCGATGTTGCCGCGCTGCCTGCTGAGCTACGCGCCGTTGGTGAGCAACTGCAAAAGACGCATGCCATCCTGCAACAAGAGCGCCAGCTGCTTGAGCGCAACGCCTATATCGATCCGCTCACCAACTTGGGCAACCGCAACGGATTCGACCGTCACGTCGAGCAACTCTGGCGCAAAGGCGACCCCTTCACCTGCGCCTATATTGACATCGACCATCTCAAGCATTGCAATGATAGGTTTGGCCACGCCGAAGGCAATCGCTATATTCTGGGCATCTGCCGCACGCTCTCCGAAACCATGGAGAACGATGAGATGCTGTTCCGTATCGGTGGAGACGAGTTTGTGCTTATCTCGCTCTCCGCAAACGAGATTGAACTCGAGCAGCGCTTGGAGCAGGTACGTACCAGGCTGATCGAGGCGAGCTCAGGTGGCAAGGCGCCCATGATCGGCAGCTTTAGCTTTGGCTGCTCACGCGTCGATCCACTTGCTGGCGACACGCGTCGCCAGATGACGATGGATGCCGATCGCAAGATGTATCGCTATAAGCTTATGCATCGTGTGCAGCAACCGAAAGACGATGACGCGCCGCAACGTCCAATCGTCGATCAGCTTCCCTGCAACGACCGGGTGTTCCAAGCGATCTCCATGAGCTCCGAGACGCGCTATCCGTTTATCCTCAATCTCGATACGGGAGAATCGCAATGGTCGGTTAACGCCGTGCGCGATTTTGACCTGCCCTCCCAGCACCCTTTTAACTCACTCGACATGTGGCTCGCCCGCGTTCATCCCGAGGACCGCGACAACGTACGTGCCGAGCTCGACATGGTGATAAACGGCACGTGGCACTTCCACTACATGCAGTATCGCGTAATGGATGCCACCGGAAAATACGTGCTTTGCGACTGCACGGGCTACCGCTTGGACGGCACCGATACCGAGCCCGGCATGTATGTGGGCATTATCATCAACCGAAGCTTGGCAGATACGACCGATTCCGTGACCGGCTTGGGCGATATTCACGCCCTGGTCAACGCCATTGGCGAAATGCGTCGCGTGGCGCGCAAGGCTGGTTTGATCGCCATCAAAATCGACGATATCGCTCAGGTCAATGCCCGCTTTGGCTTTGATGCGGGCGACCGCGTTTTGGCAGAATGTGCCGCCTGTCTGGTGGAATGCTCGCGCGGTAAGGGTCGTATGTTCCGCTCGACGGGGCCGATGTTCGTGGCTCTTTTCGACGACTTTGATCCCGAAGAAACCGATGCGATTGCAGAGGAAATCGAGCGGTTCCTGGGTTCGCCCGTGCTCTTTGGCCCATTTGAATATCAGCCACCCATTCGCGTGGCCACGCTCCATCTGGACGGCGTCGACCGTCAGCCCGTTTCCATTTTGAACGAGCTCAAAGCGTTGCTCGGAAAAGCCGTGCAGGTGCCAGGCACCAAACTGGATTAGCGCCGCGCCCGCGCCGCCTCCCCCATCGTGCGATAATCCTCTGCAGAAGTCACCAAAAGCAGAGGGAGTTAGTGATGAAGGTTCTTTTGGTCAATGGCAGCCCCAAGGCAAACGGCAACACCGCCCGCGCACTCGCCGAGGTCGCCGAGCAGCTCAATGCCGAAGGCATTGATACCGAGGTGTTTCAGCTGGGCGCCAAGCCCATTCGCGATTGCATCGGTTGCGGCCAGTGCGGCAAGCTTGGCGGTCGCTGCACCTTTGACGACGACGTGGTGAACGAGCTCATCGCTGCCGCCGAACAGGCAGATGGCTTTGTCTTTGGCTCACCCGTCTACTATGCGCACCCCAGCGGACGCATCCTCTCGGCTCTCGACCGCGCATTCTATGCTGGCAGCAAGGCCTTTGCGCACAAGCCGGGTGCCGCGGTCGCCGTCGCCCGTCGCGGCGGCACGTCGACCACCTTCGATGTACTCAACAAGTACTTCACTATCAACCAGATGCCCGTGGTGGCCTCCACGTACTGGAACAACGTCTTTGGCGCCATGCCGGGCGAAGCTGCCCAGGATGCCGAGGGCCTGGCCACCATGCGCAACATCGGCAAAAACATGGCATGGCTCCTGCACTGCATCGAGGCAGGCAAGGCCGCCGGCATCGATGCGCCCGAGGCAGATCGCGAGCGCACCAACTTCGTCAGGTAGAACGGGAGCCGATAAGTGAACGTGCAAATTTTTGGCACCAAGAAGTCGTTCGATACCAAGAAGGCACAGCGCTTCTTCAAAGAGCGCTGCATTAAGGTGCAGTTTATTGACCTGAAGGAAAAGGAGATGAGCAAGGGCGAGCTCACGAGCGTGATGCAGGCGGTCGGCGGCATCGACAAACTGCTCAACCCCAAAGCCAAGGACGAGGAGACGCTCGCGCTCATCCAGCACCTCACCCCTAGCCAGCGCTTCGACAA
>USOG01000140.1 GCA_900556365.1 uncultured Collinsella sp. | reverse complement strand
CACGGACAGGGTGCCCGTCGTAACGGCAAGAGCGGCGAGGACCTGATTCTCAAGGTCCCTATGGGTACCGTGGTGCGGGAGCTCGACCCCGAGACGCAGACCCCGATGTTCGAGATTGCCGATCTGGTGCACGATGGCGAGCGCGTAGTCGTGGCGCCCGGCGGTGCCGGCGGCCTGGGCAACACGCACTTTGTGACGTCGGTGCGCCGCGCGCCCGCGTTCGCTCAGCTGGGCGAACCGGCCGAGGAGCACTGGATTGAGCTCGAGATGAAGCTTATGGCCGATGCCGCGCTCGTGGGCTTTCCCTCGGTGGGTAAGTCATCGCTCATCGCGCGCATGAGTGCCGCCCGTCCCAAGATTGCTGACTACCCGTTTACCACGCTCGTGCCGAACCTCGGCATGGTGCGTGCCGGTGAATATTCTTACGTCGTTGCCGACGTCCCCGGTCTCATCGAGGGCGCGAGCGAGGGCAAGGGCCTGGGTCACCAGTTCCTGCGCCACATTGAGCGTACGGCCCTGATTATGCATGTCGTCGACATGACGGGTGGTTTTGAGGATCGCGATCCGGTCGAGGATTACCACATCATTAACCGTGAGCTCGAGCAGTATGGCGCAGAGCTCTCGGAGCGTCCGCAGATCGTCGTCGCCAACAAATGCGATGCCCCGGGTACGGCTGACAAGATTGCCGACCTCAAGCGCGCAGCGCTCGACGATGGACATATGTTCTTTGCCGTGTCTGCTGTGACGGGCGCCGGCCTCAATACGCTGATGCTTGCCGTGGGCGAGCAGGTGGCTAAGCTGCGCGCCGAGTTGGCTGTCTCGGATGAGCCGGTCGTTCTGCGCGACGATGAGTGGGAGCGCCGTCGCCTGCAGCGTGAGAAGCGTTTCCGCATTGTCCAGGAAGAGCCCGGTGCCTTCCGCGTGGTCGGTCGTGCCATTGAGCGCATGGTCATTCAGACCGACTGGGAAAATGAGGAAGCCGTCATTTACCTGCAGCATAAGTTTGCGCGTATGGGTGTTGACGACGCGCTCGAGAAGGCCGGTTGCCGTGCGGGCGACGAGGTCCGCATTTGCCAGCGTGCCTTTGACTTTGAGGGTGCCGAGGACTTCTCGGAGTTCGAGGAGCTCGAGGATGCTGGCGAGGACGTTGCCGTTGAAGCCATTGACGTGGCCGATGCTGCGGATGAGGGCGTCGAGGTTGTCGATGCGGCGGATGCCGCGGGCGATGCCGAGACCTCGGAGGGCGAGTAGGCCATGTCGCTGCGCGGTGGAATCGGTCTGCCCGAGCTTCCTCTAGAGGACGGGCAGGAGTTTAGGCTCGGCATTATGGGTGGCACCTTTGATCCCATCCATTACGGGCACCTGGTGACCGCCGAGCAGGCGCGTGAGTCCCTCGACTTGGACGCTGTGCTCTTTATGCCGGCGGGCTCTCCTGCCTTTAAGCTTGACAAGCCGGTGACGCCTGCCGAGGACCGTTATGCCATGACGGTCCTCGCCACCGCCGCGAACCCGGCCTTTTTGGCGAGCCGGTTCGAGATCGACCGTCCGGGCGTAACCTATACGGCCGATACGCTTCATGCCCTTCGCGACTTTTACCCGCCGCAGGTAAAGCTCTACTTTATTACGGGCGCCGACGCGATTATCGATATTGTGACCTGGCATGATGCCGAACGAATCGCTGAGCTTGCTACCTTTATTGCGGCGACGCGACCGGGCTTTGATATCGATACTGCGCGTGCCCGAATCAAAGAGTCGGGGCTGCCTTTCGACGTGCGCTATATTCAGATTCCGGCGCTGGCGATCAGCTCGACGAACATTCGCAAGCGTGTTGCCCGCGGCATGAGCGTGCGCTATCTTACGAGCGAGTCCGTGCTCGGCTACATTCGCAAACGCAGGCTATATGCCGATTTGGGCCAAGAAGATTTTGAGTGATGGGGGTCTACGTTGTCGGTAGAGGATCAGTTT
The DNA here is from genome assembly GCA_900556365.1 of uncultured Collinsella sp. Next base: position 2,169 of record USOG01000140.1, on the reverse strand, counting down.
GAGGGCGATGAGCGCGCGCTGCTCAAGCGCATTCAAGAGCTGCTCGATGTTCGCATGAAGGATAAGCGCAAGCGCTATGTGCATTCGCTGGGTGTTGCCGAGACCGCACTTCATCTGGCCGAGGTCTACGGCGTTGACCGCTTTGATGCCGCTGCCGCCGGCCTGATCCATGACTGGGACAAAGTGCTCTCCGACGATGAGCTGGTCACGCGCGCTCTGCATTACGGCATTAAGATTGCCGGCTCTCCTTCCGCCGCGACGCCGCTTTTGCATGGCCCGGTTGCCGCCTATGAGCTTCCGCAACTTTTCCCCGAGTTGTCGCCGGCCGTTTTCCAGGCTGTCGACCGTCACACCGTGGGTGCCTGCGATATGACGCCGCTCGATATGGTGGTCTTTGTGGCCGATGCCATCGAGCCCAACCGCCACGGCGACTATGCCCATGCGCTGCGCAAGATGGTGGGGGAGTCAACGCTCGACGAGTTGTTCTTCTCCTGTTTTGCGCAGGGTTTGGTCTATGTGATCCAGTCCGGGCGCTATCTTTATCCCACAGCTATTACGATTTACAACCATTACGCCCAGCTGCGCTAGCTCGGGCTGTCTAGAAAGAGGTATTCCATGGCCGACGAGACCATGACCGACGAGCAGATTCTTGAAGGTGTGGAGCACAAGAGCTTCGTCGCCACGTCCGACCGCACTGCCGCCTCGCTGTCCGCGAGCGGTGTCGCCGCCGAGGATGTCGCCCGCACCGCCGCGCAGGCCGCCTACGACAAGAAGGGCGAGGACGTTCAGGTGCTCGACCTGACCGAGCTTTCCGACGTATGCGACTACTTTGTGCTTGCCACCGGTACCAACAACCGCCAGGTCGATTCTATCGTCGACGAGATCGAGGAGAAGGTCGCCGAGGCTTGCGGCGAGCACCCGTTCTCCATCGAGGGTCGCGAGCAGAAGACCTGGATGCTCATGGACTATGGTTCGGTTGTCGTCCACGTCTTCACTCCCGAGGCGCGCGACTTCTACCGCCTCGAGAAACTCTGGGGAGACGCCCCCCAGCTCCCCCTCAACCTCCTCTAGTAGCTCATTTAAGACGGGGTTTAGCTACCCTCACGCATATCGCCGGGCAGTTGCGGTTTTCCGCACCTGCCCGGCTTTCTTTTTGCCCAAAGGCGGTTAATCGTTAAAGCGGGATTGGCGGCCGAAGGATAGGGCGGTGTCGCCGAATTTGTCTCGGACGGCGTCGATGGCGACGGAGAGGTCGCGGCGGTCGCTGGATTGGGCTCCGCGGTCATCGATCTCGCAGAACAGGTCGGTTTGGATCCCGCCTTGGTGATCGAAATCGCTCATGCCGATGCCAGCTAAGCGAACATGCATGCCTTCCTGCCAGATGTTGTCGAGCAGTTCGAGTGCAACCGCCACGAAGATGTTCTCATCGTCGGTCGGATGAGGCAGCCGGCGCTGTGCCGTACGCCCGCTGCCATACGAATACTTAAGCTTGAGCGTTACCGTGGCACCCGTCAGCCCCTGACGACGCAGACGGCGTCCCACTGACTCTCCCAACAGCGCAATCGCCGCCTCAATATCCCCACGCTCAGTCAAATCTTTAGCAAAGGTGCGTTCATTGCTCACCGATTTAACTTCACGTTCCTCATCCAGGCTGGTGACCTCGGATACTTCGAGCCCCAAAGCACGCTGACGCATGCGCTCGCCATTCACGCCAAAAATTGCAGCTAGGGTGGACTCTGGCGCGCGTGAAAGCTCGCCGAGCGTATAGATGCGCATGCGACGCAGTCGCTCCTCGGCCGAACGCCCGATTCCGCTCATGGCGGACACGGGCAGCGCGGCCAAAAAACGCTGTTCCGTACCGGGGCGCACAACGGTCAGACCAAACGGCTTGTCGCGCTCGCTTGCGATTTTAGCCACGGTCTTGTTGCACCCAACGCCGATGGAGCACGTCACCCCCAGCGCCGCAACGCGGTCGCTCATGCGCCGCGCTACCAGCAGCGGGTCCTCGGGCGCAAAGCGGCCTGGCGTGATATCGATAAAGGCCTCGTCGATGGACACACGCTCCACGCGTGGTGTCTCGTCGGCAAGAATCGCCATGACCTGCGCGCTCACCTCACGGTAGCGATCAAAGTGTCCGTGCGTCCAAATGGCCTGCGGGCACAGGCGCCG
>USOG01000139.1 GCA_900556365.1 uncultured Collinsella sp. | reverse complement strand
CCACCGGAGAGCTTGGCCAGGCGCTCCTGGAGCTTCTCACGGTCGAAGTCAGAGGTGGTGTTCTCCATCTCGCCCTTAATCTGAGCGATACGGGCGTCGATGGCCTCCTTGGAGCCAGCGCCGCCGACGACGACGGTGTTGTCCTTAGAGATGGTGACGGACTTAGCGGTACCGAGCATATCGGCGGTGATGTCAGCGACCTTCACGCCCAACTCGTCCAGGGCAGCCTGGCCACCGGTGAGGACGGCGATGTCCTCGAGAATGCGCTTGCGGCGATCGCCGTAGCCCGGGGCCTTGACGGCGCAGACGTTGAGAGCGCCACGGATCTTGTTGAGGACCAGGGTAGGCAGAGCTTCGCCGTCGATGTCCTCAGCGATGATGAGCAGGCCACGGCCAGCGCGCTGGACAGCCTCGAGAACGGGCATGATGTCCTGAACGCTGGAGATCTTCTGGTCGGTGATGAGGATGTACGGATCCTTCATCACGGCCTCCATGCGGTCGTTATCCGTGACGAAGTAAGCGGAGACATAGCCCTTGTCGAACTGCATGCCCTCGACGGTGTCGATGGTGATGTCGAACGTCTGGGAATCCTCGACGGTGATGACGCCGTCCTTGCCCACGACCTCCATAGCCTCGGCGATCTTCTCGCCGACCTCGGGGTCACCGGCGGAGATGGTACCGACGGAAGCGATCTGCTCCTTGGTCTCGACAGGCTTGGCCTGCTTCTTCATCTCGGCGACGGCGGCGTTGACGGCCTTGTCGATGCCGCGACGGATGGCCAGCGGGTTAGCGCCAGCGGCGACGTTGCGCAGACCGTCGTTGACGATGGCCTGAGCGAGCAGGGTTGCGGTGGTGGTGCCGTCACCCACGGTGTCGTTGGTCTTGGTAGCGACCTCCTTCACCAGCTGAGCTCCCATGTTCTCGATGTTATCCTCGAGCTCGATCTCCTTGGCGACGGAAACGCCGTCGTTGGTGATGGTCGGGGCACCGAACGTGCGCTGCAGCGCAACGTAGCGACCCTTGGGGCCCATGGTGACGGTAACGGCGTCGGCCAGAGTGTTGACGCCCTTGGCAAGCTTAGCGCGGGCATCGGTGTTGAACGTAATGTTCTTTGCCATGGTAGGTAATCCTCCAAAAGAAATGTGACTCGCGCCGCCGCTTCCGAGTCCTATGCGGCGGGCGCGTTCAAAGACGAATCAGAGATTCTGACGAGACTAGGCCTCGACGACAGCGTAGATGTCGTCGGCGCGCATCAGCAGATACTTCTCGCCGTCGACCTTGACCTCGTTGCCACCGAACTTACCGTAGATGACAACGTCGCCAACCTTGACGTCCATGGGGATGCGCTCACCCTTGTCGTTGACCTTGCCGGCGCCCACGGCAACGATGGTGCCGCGCTGCGGCTTCTCCTGAGCGTTGCTGGCGATGTACAGACCAGAAGCGGTCTTCTGCTCGGCCTCGTCGGGCTTGACCAGAACACGATCTGCAAGCGGCTTCAAAGACGACATGCTTGTCTCCTCCTTTTTGGGCCGCGCGGTTATACCACGCGAATTAACCCTTTTTGTTTGCGTACGCGTTGAATGGTACCCACGAATGGCGGGTTATACAACACGGAGTCAAAAAATCTTATTTTTTGGCACTTAGATTTTCTGAATGCCGGGGGATAACTTAGCAGTGGCTCCCGGGGCGGACCGGAGGGCATGAAGTTTGCTGCTCTACAGTCCTGCGCAAGACGGAAAGCACATTAAGTGCTTTCCTTTGCGTGCGGAACTCGCGACAAACTTCATGCCCTCCGGTCCGCCCCGGGAGCTAGGTTAACTAATTCGGGCCCGGCATTCAGAAAAGTCAGTGCAGCAAAATGGCGATGCGGATAGGAACGTGGGTATGGTTTTCGCTGCGCGCACGGGTCCCCTGGGAAGCACCGTGCATTTTTGGGAGTATTCAGCAAGCCAGGACGGCTGCATACGCGCCGGACATACCTTATTGGTCCCAAGAACGCCTTCAGCGGGCGGTTTTGGTCGGTGGGCAGACCCCGTTGGGACAAATGGGCGTACTTCGCGCCGTACCGGAGCCCAAAATGACGTCAATCTCCGCAACGTTACTCAGCCGCAGCGGCACCGGCAGAGCTCGTGGTGCTGAATACTCCGTTTTTTGCACGGCACGGGCGGGGGTACATCAGGATCAGGAAGAACATCCCAGCCTTTTTATGCAATCTGTAATGGGAAGTATGCAAAACACCAAGAGACAGCATTGCTGATGTCCAAATTGAGCGCACGAGGCAGCAGCACCTCAACCCCGCGCCCAAATCCAGCAGAGCGGGGACGCTCCTAACGAACCCCCATCGGCAAACAAATCCGGCTCGAGCGCCATCCCAAAATAGACTGCCCGAGCCGCGTTTAACGGTGCGGTATGAACGTCAGCGCTCGTAAATCAAGTTACCTGCCAGGTAGGTGACCTGAACCTTGGTGGCTTGCAGTTCTTGGGGGTCAACGGTGAGCGGGTTTTGGTCCAGGACTACCAGGTCGGCATACTTGCCGGGCTCCAAGCTGCCGAGGTTTTGCTCGTCGCCCGCCGCATAGGCGCTGCCCAGGGTGTAGTTGCGCAGGGCCGTTGCCGCGTCGATACGCTCGCTCGGCAGCCAGCCGCCCTCGGGCCAGTGGCTGCGAGGGTCTTGGCGCGTGATGGCCGTGTAGAGCACGTTCATGCTGGTAACGGCCGTGATGGGGCTATCGGTGCCGAAGGCTTGTCGAATGCCGCGCTGCTTATAGGTCGCAAACGGCCACATGATGCGGCTGCGTTCCAGGCCCAGGTCGCGCTCGGGGCCGCCCGGGTCGAGTGTAATGTGACAGGGCTGGCTCGAGGCAACGACGTTAAGCTTGCGTAGACGATCGATGTCCTCGGGCAAGAGGTTCTCCAGGTGCTCGAGCGTGTTATGGCCGTGCTGGGGCAGGCCGTACAGTTCGGCGGCCTCCTCAAAGATATCGAGCGCGGCATGGATGGCGCCGTCGCCGATGACGTGGATGCGCACGGTATGGCCGCGCTCCGCGGCCGCCAGAACCAGTTTGCGCATGCGCTCAGCCGGAACCGTCAGACGGCCCTGATCGCCCGGGAAGCGCGGGTTGGTATAGGGCTCGGTGAGATAGGCCGTGTGTTCGCTCGACACACCGTCGAAGAACTGCTTAAAGCCTGGCGCCGAGAGCAGCGCGTTGTTCGCGTAACGTGCCTGCAGCTCTTCCAGGCGCGACTGGTCATCCAGCAGCGTGGGGAACAGATGGGCTCGGATGCCCAACTTGCCGGCTGCCTGCAGCTTGTCATAGACGTCGTCGCGAATAAAGTCGCAGCCCGGCATGGGCATGAGCGACATATCGCAGATTGAGGTGATGCCTTGCTCGGCCATACGCTTCATCTGGTCGGCGTAAGCGCTCGCGATGCGGTCCTCGCCCAGCCACTCCAGGCAGCGCGGCAGCAGCTGCATAGCAGCTGCCTCGTGGGCGATACCCGTAAGCTCACCGTTTGAGTCTTTGTCGTAACTTCCACCCGCCGGCGGCTCGCTGTCACGCGTCACGCCGAGCGCCTCGAGCGCGCGGCTGTTGAGCCACAGCGTATGCCCGTCGCCCGAGTACATAACACAGGGGCGATCGGGAAAAGCGGCATCCAGCGACGCCTTAGTGGGATGCTCGGGCGGATCCCAACGGTAATCGCGCCAGCCCTGCGTCACGACCCAGGCGTCGTCGGGCAGGCCTTGGGAAAACTCGAGCGCGTGCTGTACCAGCGCCGCCTCTGACGTGCCCATATCCATGAGCATGTACGGCGAGGAACCGACCGAGGTATGGAAGAAGTGCAGATGTGCGTCATGGAAACCGGGGCAGATAAACTGCTCGTCGTAATCGACCACCGGCGTGGCGGCAGGTGCGGCGGCAATCACGTCATCGGGCGCGCCGACTGCGACGATGCGATCACCCGCGATGGCGATTGCCAGATCGCGGGCGGTATCGATACCGTCTTGGGCGGTAAAAACGTTCTTGGAGCGGATAATCCGATCGATATGCTGCATGGGCATCCCCATCTCTGGCAGGAAATTCAACACTCCCGAGTGTACTCCCCCGCCCTTGCAACAAAACCCCAAGCGGCAAACGGCAACTTTACCAGCCCTAGCGGCAGGTGGCATACTGGAGAGAGCCTGTACGATTT
>USOG01000138.1 GCA_900556365.1 uncultured Collinsella sp. | reverse complement strand
CGGTTTGCAAGGTTCTTGGTGTAGGCGATAACACCGCCCTTGCTGGCGGCATAGGCGGGAAACTCCGATCCCGTATGTCCGCTCGCCGACCCCACATTGACCACGGATTTGATAGCCGGCGCAGGCTTGGCGGCAAGCCCCTCCCCCACAAAGGCGTAGCGCTCGGTCACGTTGATGGTGCCACACAGGTTGGCGGCAATGTCGTCGGCCGAATCCTGCGTACCGGCAACGTTCACGATTACCTGAGGCTCAAGGTCGCCTGGAAACGAGTCCGGCTCGCGAACATCAACGATCAGATGGCGGTAGCGCTCGTGTTCGATCGTCGCCGGCAAAAGATCAAAGCCCACGACCTCGTGGCCCTCATCCAAAAAGCGCTGCACGCACGCGGCTCCGATACCGCCCGAAGTGCCCGTGATCAAAACCCGCATACTTGCTCCTTAGGCGGTTGCGTGGCGCTCGAGGTACTCGGAACCCACATTCTCGCGCTCCCAGCCGCGCACGACCTTGTAGCCCACGGGGCTCAGGAAGACCTCGCATAGCAGCTCGGCAACAGCGCCGGTCAGCGAGCACATGAGGACCTGCACCCAGGTCCAACCAAAGAACGTGTGGCTCACCACGATGGCAAAGACCAGGTTGTCGATAAACTGGCCAACACCCGTGGACACATAGGAACGGAAGGCAAAGCTCGCAAAGTTATTCTTCTTGAGCATACGGCCGAGCGACTGGTTGAGCGTGGAGTTAACCACGGCAGAAACGAGCATGGCAAGCGAAGAGCCCAGCACCACGTACCAGGTGCCGCCGATGGTGGCGTTAAGGGCGGTGTTGACCTCGATCATGCCCGTGTCGTAGTAAGCGCCCCACATGCCGGGCGTGAGCGAACATGCCCAAAAGCACAGGCTCACGGCCAGGTTGACCAGCAGCGCGAGGATAGAGATTTTGATGGATGCCTTGGCGCCAAAGCGCTTGCAGATCATGTCCTGGCACAAAAACGAAACCCAGCTCACCACAAAGCCGCAATCGAGCGCCAGATACGGCAGACTGATGAGCTCTTTGTTGGCCAGCAGGTTCATCATGATGACGCTCACGAAAAACAGCGAAACCGTTGCCGCGGGAATGCTCCGCAACAGGACCTTGTAGTCCTCCATGACCTTCTTGATCATTATGTACTCCTTTGGTTTTAGGTTTAACGAGCAGGATATCGGACCCGAACTGCTCGGACGCCCCGGTCTTGAGACGACGGTGGGTATGATAGCCGCTCACACGGCATCAGGCAAGCAAACGGCGCGGCAGCCCCGCCAGGCCACCGCGCCGGCACACTAAAACGCTACGTTGCCAAACTCCGACAGGATAAGATCGGGGTTGTGGTCGGTTGCCCAGTCCACGTTCCACGGGCTCGTAAACAGCAGCAGCTTGCCGCCGCGCATGTCCTCGACGCGCAGGGTGTCGCGCGTGAGCGAAAGGCCCGGGATATCGATAGTGTCGGGGTCGTTCTGGATCCAGCGGATGTCCGTATAGGGCAGCGGCTGGCGACGAACCTCAACACGGTACTCAGCCTTGAGGCGGCGCTCGAGCACCTCAAACTGCAGCACGCCGACCACACCCACGATGACGCTCTCCATGCCGGCACCCAGCTCGCGGAAGATCTGGATGGCACCCTCCTGGGCAAGCTCCTCCATGCCCTTGACGAACTGCTTGCGCTTGAGCGTGTCGACCTGCGTAATGCGGGCGAACATCTCGGGGGCAAACGTCGGGATCTGCGGATACTGCACGTGGCGCTTGCCGGAGCACACGGTGTCACCGATGCTAAAGATACCCGGGTCGAACAGGCCCACGATATCGCCCGCGTACGCCTCGTCCACGATGGCGCGGTCATCGGCCATCATCGACGTGCCCGTGGCAAGCTTGAGCTTGCGGTTGCCCTGCACGTGGAAGGCGTCCATGCCGCGCTCGAACTTGCCCGAGCAAATGCGCACAAAGGCGATGCGGTCGCGGTGGTTCTTGTCCATGTTGGCCTGGATCTTAAACACGAAGCCGCTAAAGTCGTCGCGGCAGGGATCGACCGGCTCGGTGGTGAGCGTATCGGTATAGGCGCGCGGCGTCGGGGCCAGACGCAGGAACTCCTTGAGGAAGGGCTCCACGCCAAAGTTGGTGAGCGCCGAGCCAAAGAACGCCGGGCTCAGCTTGCCGCAGGCCACAGCATCCAAGTCGAGCTCGTCGCCAGCGCCATCGAGCAGCTCGATGTCGTCCATCAGGTTCTTATGGTTTTCCTCGCCGATGAGCTCGTCCATAGAAGGATCGCCCAGTTCGGCCTCGACCTCGGCGACCTTCTTGGTGGCGTTGGCGTGGCCGTCGCCCTCAAAGGCGATAACGCGACGGGTCTGACGGTCGAACACGCCGCGGAAGTTGCGGCCGCTGCCGATCGGCCAGTTCATGGGATACGTATTGATACCCAGGACGTTCTCGATCTCTTCCATGAGCTCAAACGGGTCACGAGCCTCGTGGTCGAGCTTGTTCACAAAGGTGAAGATGGGAATGTGGCGCAGCGTACAGACCTTAAAGAGCTTTTTGGTCTGGGCCTCGACGCCTTTGGCGCCGTCGATAACCATGACCGCGGCGTCGGCGGCCATAAGCGTACGGTAGGTATCCTCCGAGAAGTCCTGGTGGCCGGGGGTATCGAGGATGTTGACGCAGGCGCCGTTATAGGTGAACTGCAGCACCGAGGAGGTAACGGAAATACCGCGCTCCTTCTCGATGTCCATCCAGTCCGAGACGGCATGCTTGGCCGAGCTCTTGCCCTTGACCGAGCCGGCGGTCTGAATGCTGCCGGTATAGAGCAGCAGCTTCTCGGTAAGCGTAGTCTTACCGGCATCCGGGTGGCTGATGATCGCGAATGTGCGGCGCGACGAGATTTCATCCGACAGGCTTGCCATGCGGATCCTTTCTTGCGTTCTATATGCATTACGTCGATGTAACTGCCCTATTGTAGCCGTGAAACCTCGCCATAGGGCACCTATCAGGACAAATTCATCAGTTGGGGTCTGGGTAGCCGGCTTAATCCGAATTTGTCTCTTGCGTAACTGTGCATAGCGTATATATACTGTGCTTACCGGTTATATACACGTGTAGCCCAACAGCTAAGGAGCCGCTGTGGACATTATCCTATCCAATTCGAGCGACAAGCCCATCTACGAGCAGATATCCTCGCAGGTCAAAGCTCAAATCCTTTCGGGCACGCTCGCCGCGGGAGCCAAACTCCCCAGCATCCGCGCACTCGCGAGCGACCTGGGCGTGAGCGTCATCACCACCAAGCGCGCCTACGCCGATCTGGAGCAGCTCGGGTTTATCTGTACCGTGCAGGGCAAGGGCTGCTTTGTTGCCGACGGCAACAAAGAACTCTTGCGTGAAAACCAGCTCTGCCATATCGAAGAGCTGCTTACGCAGGCGGCAGAACAAGCCGAAGCCCTGGGCGTCACGCGCGACAAGCTGCACGAGATGCTCGACCTTGTAGCCCCCGAAACCATGCAGTAGCCATCTGCAAGAAAGGCTATACCATGCAAAAGTTGCTAGAACTCAAAGGTGTATCGCGCCGCGTGAGCGACCGCTTTTCACTGCGCGACGTCACGCTCGCCGTGGAACCCGGCCAGATTGTTGGCTTTGTGGGCGCTAACGGTGCCGGCAAGACAACGACCATTCGCGCCGCGCTCGGGCTTATCAAGCTCGATGCCGGCGAGGTACGCCTGTTTGGGCAGCGCTGTGGCGCCGACGCGCCCGATGAGACACAGCGCTGCCTGCGCTCCCGCGTCGGTCTCGTCCTGGACACATGTCCCTTCCCTTCAACGCTCAAGGTGGGCCAGATCGAGGCACTCGTAGGACCGGCGTACCCCACGTGGGACCGCGAAACGTTCGCCGGATTCATCAACCGATTTGGCCTCGATCCCAAGACAAAGGTCAAGGACCTCTCCCGCGGCATGGGCATGAAACTGCAGCTTGCCTGTGCACTCAGCCACAATGCCAAGCTGCTCGTTTTGGACGAAGCCACCGCGGGCCTCGATCCCATGGCGCGCGAGGAACTGCTCGATGAGCTGCTTGCTTTTGTCGCCGACGGCCAGCACAGCGTGCTGCTATCGAGCCACATTACGTCCGACCTCGATCGCGCCGCCGACCGCGTCATCTGCATCGATAACGGCTCGATTGTGTTTGA
>USOG01000137.1 GCA_900556365.1 uncultured Collinsella sp. | reverse complement strand
CGGATTCGCGCCTCAGGACTCAGCGCAACGCGTTGCGCTGAGTCCTGAGGCTGTTGCAATGAAAATGAGAATCAAGGAAGTGGATAAACCCTGCTCCCAACCGCCGAAGACACACGTAAGTGACATGTCCATGAGGGTATAATTTGCACCGTATGTCTGCACAACGCCTGTGCACGTACGGTTTTACTCGGGCTACCGTCCATTTCCGTGGAGGCACGGTTCGGCGGCCCTAACAAGAGAGGGGTTCTATGTATAAGATCCTGGAGAAGACGCAGTTCTCGGAGAAGGTGTTCAAGTTCCGCATCGAGGCGCCCGCAATCGCCAAGCATGCGCACGCTGGACAGTTCCTCATGGTTCGTGCCAACGAGACGGGCGAGCGTGTCCCGTTTACCCTAGCTGGCTGGAACGGTGACGAGGGCTGGGTCGAGTTCATCTTCATGGTGATCGGCAAGACCACCGAGATGCTGTCCACCTACGAGGCCGGCGAGTCGCTGCGCGACGTCGTGGGCCCGCTGGGCGTTCCCACCGAGATGGCCGAGGGCCCCTGCGCCGTCATTGGCGGCGGCGTCGGCCTGGCAATTGCCTTCCCGGTCGCTAAGCACCTGGTCGAGACCGGCCACGAGGTGCACGCCATCATGGGCGCCCGCACCAAGGACCTCCTGCTCATGGAGGACCAGTTCCGCGAGCTCCTCGACGAGGACCACATCCATATCACCACCGACGACGGCTCCTACGGCGAGCAGGGCGTTGTCACCGCTCCGCTGGAGCGTCTGCTGCAGGACAAGGCCGTGAGCCAGGTCTTCTGCGTCGGCCCCGTTCCGATGATGAAGTTCTCGACCCTCACCGCCCAGAAGTACGACACCCCCATCACCGCGTCCCTCAACCCCATCATGGTTGACGGCACCGGTATGTGCGGCTGCTGCCGCGTCGAGGTGGGCGGCGTGACCAAGTTCGCTTGCGTCGACGGCCCCGACTTCGATGCCACCCTGGTCGACTGGGATGACCTTCGTGCCCGCCAGGCCGCTTACCGTTCCGAAGAGGGCGAGTCCCTCAAGGCCTATGAGGAAAAGAGCTGCGCATGCCACTAGTTAACGGTCGTTTCGTTGCCGATATGAAGTCGCCCCGCACCCCCGATAACGAGGAGCCGGCTGCCGAGCGCGCCTGCGACTTCCGCCCCGTCGACAAGGGCTTCACCGAGGAGATGGCGCTGGCCGAGGCCGAGCGCTGCCTCAACTGCAAGAAGCCGTTCTGTGTTGAGGGCTGCCCCGTCAACATCAACATCCCCCGCTTTATCGAGCAGATCCGCGAGAAGGACTTCGGCGGCGCTCTCGATACCATCCGCGAGGACTCCATGCTTCCCGCCATCTGCGGCCGCGTCTGCCCGCAGGAGAATCAGTGCGAGGGCAAGTGCATCCGTGGTAAGAAGTCCGAGCCCGTGGCCATCGGCCAGCTCGAGCGCTTCCTGGGTGACCGCCCCGAGCTCGCCTCCACGCCCAAGATGGCCCCCAAGAACGGCAAGAAGGTCGCCGTCGTCGGCTCCGGCCCGTCCGGCATCACCTGCGCCGGCGAGCTCGCCCGTAACGGCTTTGACGTTACCGTCTTTGAGGCCTTCTTCACCGGCGGCGGCGTGCTGGTCTACGGCATCCCCGAGTTCCGTCTGCCCAAGGCGGTCGTCAAGCGCGAGATTGACGGCCTGGAGGACATGGGCGTCAAGTTTGAGTACAACTCCGTCGTGGGCAACATGGCCACGGCCGAGGAGCTGTTCGAGCAGGGCTTCGACGCCATCTACGTGGCGACCGGCGCTGGCCTGCCCAAGTTCCTCAACGTCCCCGGCGAGAACCTGCCCAACGTCTTCTTCGCGAACGAGTACCTCACCCGCGTGAACCTGATGAAGGCCAACAAGTTCCCCGAGTACGACACCCCCACCAAGCACGGCAAGAACGTCGTCGTCTTTGGTGGCGGCAACGTGGCTATGGACGCCGTCCGTACCGCCAAGCGCCTGGGCGCCGAGCACGCCATCATCGCCTATCGTCGTACCGAGGACGAGATGCCCTGCCGTCGCGCCGAGCTGCACCATGCCAAGGCCGAGGGCGTCGAGGTTCTGCCGCTCGTTTCCCCGCTCGAGTTTGTCGCTGGCGAGGACGGCTCCGTGTGCGCCGTCAAGGTCCAGAAGATGGAGCTCGGCGAGCCCGACGAGTCCGGCCGTCGTCGCCCGGTGCCCATCGAGGGCGCCATCGAGGAGATTCCCTGCGACGTCGCAATCTCGGCTATCGGTACCAACGCCAACCCCTTCGCAAAGAAGATCGGCGGCAAGATGGAGCTCAACAAGTGGGGCTACATCATCGCCGACGAGGAGACCGGCCAGACCACCGATCCCCGCATCTGGGCCGGCGGCGACATCGTCACCGGTGCCGCTACGGTCATTCTGGCGATGGGCGCCGGCAAGAAGGCCGCCGCTTCCATCACCAAGAGCCTGCTGGGCGAGTAATCACCTACAGCGCTAACCGCCAAACGGCAAAGTCCCCGTCGAGCACACGCCCGGCGGGGACTTTTTTCTATGCCGGCCGCCCCGACCACCACAAAGGGGACAGGCACCTTTGTGGTGGTCGGGGGCCTGGTCGGTCGTTTTGTCTCAATCTGTAACAGTTAAGCCCTGTTGAGCATCGTAGTTGTTACAGATCGAGATATTGCGCCAGCCGCCTCCGCTTTATCTCAATCTGTAACAGTTAGAGGCCAAATTCCTCGCTACGTGTTACAGATCGAGACGTTAGGTTGGCGGCCGAGCAGTTCATCTCAATCTGTAACATCTAGGGCCGTTTTGGACGGTCAGGTGTTACAGATTGAGATTTTGCTAAAGCCGAGGATGGGCGCTCGCCAAAACCTAGCGCTTGCGGCGCTTGGTTGCGGCGACACCGGCGGCGGCTACGGTTGCGCCGGCGATGCCTAGGGCGGCGACCGTCATCGCGGTGGAGTCACCCGTGCTGGCGAGCTCCGTGCCGCCGGACTTCTTGCCGTGCTCGCCCTTACCCTTGGACTTGCCCGTCGTCACCGTGGTCGTCGTCGAAGTCGAACCACCCGCAGGAACCCCGGTACCGCCAGAGCCATCCGCACCGCCACCCTGCTCGCCGCCGCCAGGCGTCGGCTCGGGCTCTGGCTTCAGACCGGGATCGGGCGTCGGCTCAGGCGCCGGCTCATCGGTCACCGTAATCGTAATGTTCAGACGCTCGGAATACTCGCTGTACGACATGCCAGGGCGCTGTGCCGCAATGCGCACATACATGTTGCTATCGAGCGCAATAGGCTCGGTGTACTTTACGCGGCCTTCGTCACGGCAGGGGCAGGTGTCGTTGGTGGTGTACCAAATCGTCGTGCCATCCTCGGCAGAAAGCTCCAGCTTCGTGCCCTTGGGCACCGTAATGTAGTTCTCCTTGGGCGACCATGCACCAAACGTCGTCGCACCAATCGCCGCCACCGGTCGCGCCGGTCGCACCGCCTCGGCAGACACGCGAACATCGACCTGCTTGGACAGCGCCGTGCCGTCCACCGTCGCCGTCAACATCGTCAAACCGGGCAGAGCACCATGCAGCACAAACGTCGCCGCGCCGTCCTCGCCCGTCACGGCCTGGGTGGCATTGACAGAGCAGATAGCCGAGGACTCCAGCCCAACACTAACCTTGGCGCCCGCAAACGGCTTGCCCGCCTTATCGGTCACGTGCGCCACCAGCTCAAAGTCACTGCCCTCAAGCATGGTCACGGCCTGCTCCACATTGAGTTTGAGCTTGTCGGCACGCACGCCCACGGAAAGCTCGCCACTCGCCCAGCGTGCCATGGCCGTGCCGGCGTAGTTGCGAGCACCGTTGAGCTCAAACGCCACCGCCGAGCCCGCCTCACGCGCATCGGCATAGCGAATACGCAGCACGCGAGACAGCGGCTTGCCATTGGGATCGTCCTGTTTGTCGAGCCACTTATACGTCACGTCGCCCAGCCCCTGCGCATCCAGCGCGGCCACGGCATCGTCGCTCGCATCCATATATTGCGTAAACTCAATCTCGATGCAATCGGTATAGGCATGGGCCGAAGCCACCTCGGGCGCCGCCGTCGACGCCAAGCCAATGTTCACCTCAGTCTGAATCGGCGGCACGCGAAGCCAGGCCGAACGCGCCTCCTCATACCCGTCCTTGGTCACGCGCACCTGATACCAGCCGGTCGGCGTATTCCAGTTGTACGC